>JAUILM010000246.1 GCA_030432855.1 Bacteroidia bacterium | reverse complement strand
ATAAGATACCCTCTGAAGAATATCTCTTCGAATGAAGTCTGGATTGGCAGAAAAAATAAGGCCACCAGGAGTAATGGAAAGAATGCTCCGGCGTCAAACTGAAAAACATAGTTTGCCGGGTGCGTCAGATAATAGCATACCTCCAGAATGGCTGTAAGCCCGATCCAAACACTGAAGCTGAGAAGAATCCTGCTCCAGGAGATCCTGGCATAAGGTGTGATGAGTGTCTTCCAGGATCTTCGGTGAAATAGAACTACACCTAGTAGTAATCCAATCAGGCCTCCCAAAAAACTAAGAATCATTAGCAATAGAAAGATGGACTGATCTACATCAAGATCGGCAGCAGATGGCATCGATCCACTGACACCTCCTGATGCCATTGCATATGTGAGAGGTATTTGTCCTATAACCAGACCCACGAACACCAAAATAATCGTCCCTAAAACTGGTAGGAATCCCCTCCTGCCCTGCAATGCTGAAGCAAAAAAAAACATAAAAGCGTCGGAAGTGTTAGATTTTTAGAGGATTCGAAATTACAAAAATCCCGCAGCAGTAACTGCCGCGGGATAAAAGGCTTGGTTTGGTTAATAGACCTTTGAATTTTTATATGCAAAAACCATGACAAAAAATCACCATATATTGTCATCTAGCAATCACGGGCTCTAAACCTGATTGTGAAGTTTTAAAATCATTGTACTTTTGAAGTCGATAAAATTGTCAAGCTGATATGAAGAAACAATCACAATTGCTCCTTATAGCCATAGCAATGATATTTATTGCGGCGGCCAGCAGATTCCTTCCGCACTGGCATAATTTCACGGCAGTGGGTGCGATGGGATTATTTGGTGCAGCATACCTTCCAAAGAAGTATGCTTTTCTGATTCCCTTAGCCGCTTTATGGATTAGTGATTTGATCCTTAATAACGTAGTATATGCAGCTTTCTACGAAGGGTTCGTTTGGTTCAGCATGCGGTCGGTTTTTGTCTACCTGGGATTTCTGGCAATTGTGGCTATAGGCCTTGTGCTGTTCCGATCAGTAAATATAAAAAGCGTCCTGGTGGCATCTGTCCTTGGTTCTGTTGCTTTTTTCCTCATATCCAACTTTGGGTCCTTTCTTGTAGACCCCATGTATCCAAAAAGTCCAGGTGGACTTACTGCTGCTTACGCGGCTGGTCTTCCATTTTTTTGGAACACTCTCCTGGCTAACCTCTTTTATTCCGCTGTCTTTTTCGGTTCTTTTGAATGGATAAAGAAAAGCTACTTCAAGGCACAGCTTGTACCTGAATAATCAACCGGCGGGTTCGGGGTATTCTACCCGGATGTGGTGAATACTCTTTAGTACTTTTTTTAGTGAGTTTCTGACTTTCTCCAACTCCTTGAAAGAGATATCGGCGTATTGCAGTTGGCCCTCTTTCTGCTTGTAGGCAATGATTTTATCTACCAGGTTGTTGAGATCGTCTGCACCTGGATTATTCAGGCTCTTACTTGCGGCCTCGATGCTATCAGCCAACATGAGAATAACCTGCTCCTTGGATGTCGGCTTGGGCCCGGGATATCTGAAACCAGCCTCTTGCGAAGCACTGCCTCCATCTTCCAGAAATTTCTTGTAAAAATATTCGACCCGAGTAGTGCCATGGTGGGTCTTTATTAAGTCTATAATTACCGACGGTAGTCGGGCCTTAGTCGCCATTTCGATGCCCTGTGTCACATGTGCTATGATCGTAGATGCACTTTCTCGAGGAGAAAGGCTGTCGTGTGGACTAACACTCCCTTGATTCTCGATAAAAGCAGTGGGATTATGCACTTTCCCAATATCATGATACAATGCCGCCACTTTGAGAAGCAATGCATCAGCTCGAATTGCGTCAGCCGCCGCTTCCGCAAGATTACCGACTTGCAATGAGTGTTGAAATGTACCGGGTGCTTTTATAGAAAGTTCTTTGAGCAAGGGTCTATTTACATCCCCCAGTTCGGAAAGAGTGATGGAAGAGGTAAATCCAAATACTCTTTCCAACAAAGGAATCATTGGATAAGCCAGTAAGGTCAACACGGCATTGATTGCAAACCATCTAAACGTGGACCAGTCAATGGTCGCAAAATTTCCTTCCTTGATTAGGGCAAGTCCTAAAAACCCTAAGCAATAGGTGATCAGGATTAGAAATATGGTATTAAAAAACTTAGACCAATAGCGGGCGATTTGGTTCGAAAGAATTGCTACGATGCCTGTCAGTACTTGCAAGAATGTAAATTCATACCCTAATCTGGAAAGAAAACTGGCAATGAGAATGATCACTATATGCGTAAATAGAGCCAGTCTGTCATTGTAAAAAGTCTTAATGACGATTGGAGCGATACAAAATGGAATCAGATATGAGCTGAGTGTTTCATTTCCTTCAATGATGTACACGAAATAGCTGAAAAATAACAACCACATCATCATGAACATCAACTTTCTGAAACTTGAAAAGACATGCTGATGATTAAACTGGAGATAAAAGATAAATACTCCGATGATGAGACTGGTAAGGATCAGATATCCGGCAAATACGAACAGATACGATTTATTTTCAGTCACCTGGACTTCGTACGCTTCCCTAAAAGAATCCAACTTCAACTTGACATCTGGCGTTACGAGGCCATTCTTTGGAATGATTAAATCTCCCTGAGTAACCATCCCACGCGTGCGAGGCACTCGATTGAGTGTAGCATTCAGAAACTTAGTCGTAAGCTCTTCGCTATAACTTATGTTGGGATGTATGTTTCGCTCGAGAACGGGATATAATAGAGACGCGTGATCTAAGGGACTTTCCGATAGCCTGGCAGTGGTATATCTGAGTGCCTCATCGATAGTCATGGGTACTCTTTCTGTTACCGTATTCTCAGTGACCACTTTTATCGTAGTACCATCACCAGGATATAGACTATCATTAAGGACCAGTCCTCGTGAATAGAGTGTATCTAAAACCATCTTACCCAACGACAGGTAGCGGTCTGATTGCTGGAAAACATCCCGGTACTCATTCTGATCGAGATCCCGGGTTACTTCCAGAAACTCTGTCTCAAAATCGGTGGAAGCTACATTCTTTCTTTCAGCATCAACGGTATAATAATAGCCTGATGAGGACCTCGCGTTCTGCAGTTCGATCGCCAGGTCATCTACAGGTTTTTTAATGGCAAAATCAAAAGGAGCGTCTAAATCGGCATACCTCCAAATCTGTCCCTCCTGATATTCATATTTAAAACGGACATTGTTAGGAAACAGCAGACTGATCAGAAAGATGGTACCTAACACCAACAGGTACTTAAATATATCTGAGCGATTTCGTACTAGTCTTTCGAAGATATTACTCATCCGTTTTGATCTCTACCCTTCCAATGTACTTCTTCCACATGTAACACATTAGCTGTAAAACGTGCAAATGCAAAGAAAAAATCCGAAACACGATTTATATAGGCCAATAAATTCGGGTCTCGAATGGACTCCTGTGCATCAAGAGAAACTAATCTTCGCTCTGCTCGCCTACAAACGGTCCTGCAAATATGAGCATTAGAAACTACTGGATGACCTCCCGGTAAGAGAAAGTATTTCAAAGGTTCCAGGTTATTAGTCATTTCATCAATATACCTCTCAATCTGATGTATGTCGTCGTCATCCACGGGATCCATCGGCAGAGGAGCACTTGATGCTGTTGCAAGGTTGGCACTAATGCTAAAGAGTTGATTTTGAATCTTTTGCAAGGGAGACTTATCAATAGATCCGGTGAGACTATCCATCAATGCTCCCATAAAACTATTGAGCTCGTCGATGGTACCATAGGCTTCGATACGGATATCATCCTTTAGATATTCACCTCCACCAAATAGAGAAGTCTTTCCTTGGTCACCCTTACGTGTATAAATTTTCATGAAGTATGGTCCTGTACATGATTACTCATGCATTATCAATTGCTTAAAGATAAGAAAAGGACCTAATGTGTATCGATACATCTACACTGTAACCCGGGCAGCATTCAATTCATCGCTCTCGATCAGTCCGTCTCGTAATCGGACTACGCGCAATGCATGTTCTGCAATGTCAGGTTCATGCGTGACCAGTATTATGGTATTACCATCCTTGTGTAGTTCGTCAAACATGGCCATAATCTCGTATGACGTCTTGGTATCCAAATTTCCCGTAGGCTCATCAGCCAGAATGATAGCTGGGTCATTTACCAGGGCACGCGCCACAGCCACCCGCTGTCGCTGCCCCCCGGATAGTTCATTGGGTTTATGATCCACTCGATCTCCCAGGCCGACTTTGGTCAGTACCTGTCTGGCTTTACTCAACCGATCTTCCTTTGAGAGTCCTGCATACACCAATGGTAATGCCACATTTTCCAATGCGGATAGTCGCGGTAGTAGGTTGAAAGTCTGAAAAACAAAGCCAATCCTTCGATTACGGATATCCGCTAATTCATCATCACCCATCTCACTCACTTGCTCACCACTGAGCAGGTACTCACCGGCCGAAGGGGTGTCAAGACATCCCAGTAAATTCATAAGTGTGGACTTGCCGGATCCGGAAGGTCCCATTAAAGCAACATATTCATTACGGAAGATATCAAGATCCACAGATTTAAGTGCTTTGACTTCCGTGGTGCCCATTTGATATGTCTTACCGAGGTTACGAACAGATATAATTGCTTCCATGTATTTGATGCATTAGTTGAGTGAAGATGGTTGGCAAAGAGAGACCCATATCGACTGTAATATCATAAAGATGCATCATTTAAACTATTTGGTTGGATCAGTATTGCCTTCTCATCGTCCAAATTATTGTATCGATATACCAGTAAGTATCTGAGAAGTCGTATTTTCGGGGCTTTAATTGGGATCCCTTTTTGACTATGGTTTCAAAACCGAAGTACATTGCAGTGGCTGGTAATATTGGTGCAGGTAAGACAACCCTCAGCACGCAATTAGCGAAATACTTTAATTGGAGTGTCCATTATGAGGACGCTGATGACAATCCATATCTAGCCGATTTCTATAACGATATGCAGCGTTGGGCATTCAATCTGCAGATTTACTTTCTCAATAGCCGGTATAAGCAGGTGTTGAAGATCCTCAAAGGTGACAAGACCGTGATTCAGGATCGCACTATCTATGAGGATGCACACATTTTTGCCCCCAACTTACATGAAATGGGTTTGATGTCTACCCGCGATTTTGATAATTATCAGGATTTGTTTGCTACTATGTCTTCGCAAGTCAGTGGTCCTGATCTTTTGATTTATCTACGTGCCAGTATTCCCACACTGGTCAGTCGCATACACGAGAGAGGGCGGGATTATGAAGGCAACATGAGCCTCGACTATCTTAAGAAACTCAATCAGCGCTACGAGAATTGGATCAGTGGCTATCAGGAAGGGAAATTGTTGATCATTGATGCTGATAATGTAGACTTCATCAACAACCCCGAAGACCTTGGAAGTGTGATTGATAGTGTCTCCAGCCAGCTCCATGGTCTATTCTGACAAATCTGCAGCTACGACTTCAGTTGTTGTGCTATCCTGGTCATTCGTTTCCATCATCTGCTGAACGAACATGTACATACCCAAATGGATAGCTACTGCCACCACAAAAGCAATTGCTCTGTATCTGGCATTTCGTTTTTTTTCTTTGCGTGATTCCATTATCTTTTAGTACAAGACGTGATGTGCTTTCCGGCTTATTCTTAATTTGGAGCAAAAATCAGCCACATGTATGTTAAGTCTTTCCTAATTAGTGCCCTCCTTGTATTTCTTACACTTCAAGTCCAGGGACAGGATCCCTTACGATTTGAGAAGACGATCAATGAATTCAATGAGGAAGATGTTCGCACTGATAAACGCCCCATCATTTTCACAGGAAGTTCCAGTGTGAGAATCTGGCGCTCCATCAACGAGGATTTCCCTAAACACTACATTATCAACAGGGGATTCGGTGGATCCCACATGAGCGATGTACAATATTTTCTGGAAGACCTGGTTCTGACTGATAACCCACGGCAGGTGTTTATCTATGAAGGTGACAATGATATTGCCTCAGGAAAGTCGAAAGAGGTGATTATGGAGCATACCAAGGATGTATGTGACCGGATCCTTGCTGCAATTCCTGATGTGGAAATACTACTCATTTCTCCTAAACCCAGTGTAGCCCGATGGAACTTAAAGGCTGAATATATGGCTATGAACAAAGCCATGCAGGAATACGCCGAAATGACAGATCAAGTGACTTTTATCGATGTCTGGGCACCCGCACTGGATGAAAGTGGTCATGTTTTCACCGATATTTTCCTGGATGACAAGCTCCACATGAATGATAAGGGATATGATATTTGGAGATCAGTGATTGGCCCCTATCTGGCTACTCCATAGAGTGATCTTTCTTGGATATCAATCATCTCCCGAATAGCCCGGTACAGGCTTTCCAAATCGCATGAGGATGATAAATAGGATTCCAAAAGATAATACAATCAAGAGAAGGGAGATCAACCAACCACCCCCAAATCTGGTGGAGAGAAAGACGGCTAAAATGCTACAACTTCCCACCACCAGTGCATAGGGTAATTGCGTACGCACGTGATCTATGTGATTGCAATCTGAAGCCAGCGAAGATAGTATGGTAGTATCTGATATCGGACTGCAATGATCACCCATGACCGATGCACCCAATACAGTGGCAATGACGTTAAGAAGGATCTCAACGCTTACCTCATAATCAAGCCCAGCTTCCTGACTGATCGCCCAGCAAGTAGGTATGGCAATTGGATACAATATGGCCATCGTACTCCAACTTGATCCCGTGCTGAAGGCAATCAAACTCGCCAGGACAAAGACCAAAACCGGCATCCAATAAGGATTCAGGTTTCCGACCAGTGCCGAACTTAAGAAAGTAGCCGTCTGGAGTTCATCCGTTGTAATCGCCAGAGCCCATGCAAGTGTAAGGATTAAAACAGCAGGCATCATGGTCTTCAATCCAGTGATCATGGTATCCATGGCATCAATCAATTTCATCGTACGATTATACAGCGTGATACCAAGTGCCACTATAACTCCTGAGAAAGAAGCCCAGAGCAATGCAATGTAAGAGTCCGCACTTCCTATTAACCGACCTAGTTTTCGAAAGTCGGACACATCCTGACCATCAAAAAACAACGACATCTGAGACCAGACAGACCCCCAACTTTCCGTCAAACCGGCTGCCCCCATGTCACTTAGTTCACTGTAGAGACTATCCATACCAGTACTGATCAGGCCAAAGATGGTCATGAATATAACCGTCATAACGGGGAAAAAGGCATGCTGCCATTTTAGAGGAGCACCCTCTACCGGACTCAAATCTTCCATATTGGGCTCGTCTTCTTCTGGTGTAGCTGCACTGCTTACCTGACCGGATGTTCTGGCCCTCATCTCTGCCTTATGCATAGGTCCAAAATCACGCTTCATTCTTACTACCATCAGGATAAATCCCAATGTGAGGATAGGATAAAATGAATATTTGAGCGAACGCATGAAGATAGCATATGGAGTGAGGTCCTTGTCAAAGCCTTCCAGTGACTGAATACCACCATCAATGTAGCCAAGTTCCGCTCCGATCCAGGTAGTAATGAAAGCAATAGCCGCCACCGGAGCAGCCGTACTGTCAACAATATATGCCAGTTTCTCGCGGCTTATTCGAAACCGGTCTGTCACCGAGCGCATTGTATTTCCAACGATCAGAGTATTAGCGTAGTCATCGAAGAATATGGCCACTCCCAGCAACCAGGTGATGAGCTGAGCACTGGTGGAAGATCGCGCATATTTTGATAGTCCCTTTACCACACCTGCCATACCTCCATTTCTACTGATTATAGCAACCATCCCACCTATGAGTAGACTAAACACAATCACACTCAGATGACCCGTATCAGCAAGGGCAGTAATCGCATATTTCTCCACAACTTCCAGAATAGACAGCAGTATATAAAAGGGAGCATCGATTCGTAATCCACCCGCAATGATCGCA
>JAUILM010000245.1 GCA_030432855.1 Bacteroidia bacterium | reverse complement strand
ACTTGCCTCGCTCTGTCCCGCCAATCGGCTCACCGTCTGGAAAGATGTACCCGGTATCATGACCGCCGATCCTGACCTGGATGATGAGGCCACCTTGATCCATGAAATCGATTATGCAGTGGCTCGAAAAATGGCTTTTTATGGTGCTAAAGTCGTCCATCCCAAGACCATGAAGCCCATGGGTGACAAAGGAATTCCCATTACCGTGCGATCTTTCAAAGACCTTGATAATCCGGGAACTACCATTGGATATTTTGACAACAAATCCTACCCGGTCATGACCATGGTCAGGCAGAACATTTGCTTTCTGAGCTTTGACGATAAGATGAAAACTACTCTAGAGGCGGCTGCTAAAGATGATCAACTAGAGCCATTTTACATGGAACATCGGAATGGAAACATATTTGTGGCAGTTAGCAGGGCTCTTTCTGGATCTATCTTAGAAAGAATAGAAGAACGAGTAGAGACAAAGAATGCATATATGGTCACGCTACTATACAGCGATGAGGATATAAGATCTCAATGGTCCTCCAGAGAGCCGTTTCATACATTTAGTAAGGATGAAGTGGTTCAGTACTTTTTTGCTGACAGTCAGGATTGATAAGAGGGAATAGAGTCCAGGAAATTATAACTTTTTGCTTCATGATCAATGGAGCAGCAGAAGTGATGCAATCCATTGCTGATTAGTAGGTAGGGCACCTTTAGAGCCATGTTGTATCGCGCTATCTGGTCAAATACATTCTGCGAAATATCAACATCTGGCGACTTGCATTCGATCAGTAGAAAGGGGCTGAGTGATCGATCATACACCAGAATATCAAATCGCTTGAGCATTCCATTCAGTTGAATACCCTTTTCTACCTGAATGAGTGTCGAGGGGAAGCAAAGGATATCAGTCAAGTACGTGACAATAAGCTGTCGAACCACTTCCTCCCGGGTGTGAAGCAGCCATTTTTTCCGAATGGGATCCCAGATATAGTTGCCATCTGCTCTACTCTCTACCCGCAAATGGTCCCGTAATGTCAGTAGATCTAAATCAAGCATGTGATGATTGTAAGATATATAAACAAATTTTAAATTAGCGTCCGCTTTCATTTCGTACCCCTGGTATCAGTTGTGTGTACGATTCAAATAAAATTGGAAATGGATATATCAATAGATCGCTTGACAAAAAGTTACGGTTATCAGAAAGCTGTTGACGACATTTCATTTAAGGTAAAGACCGGTGAAATCCTTGGATTTCTGGGACCAAATGGTGCGGGTAAGACCACCACCATGAAGATTATTACCGGATATCTCGACATTGAGGAGGGAGACGTATTAATGAATGGCCTTTCTATAAAGAATAATAACATGAAAGGCAAAATCGGGTATCTGCCCGAGCATAATCCGCTCTATCTGGACATGCCGGTGATTGATTATTTGGCATTCTGCGCCGCACTACAAAAGGTACCGGCAAATCTAGTGGATGAGCGCATCAAGCAGATGGTGAAGCTTTGCGGTCTCGATATTGAAAAGCATAAAAAGATTGGTGAGCTCTCCAAAGGATACAGACAACGGGTAGGACTTGCACAAGCTATGATACACGATCCGGAATTACTGATTCTGGATGAGCCTACCACTGGTCTTGACCCAAATCAAATTGTTGAAATTCGTGATTTAATCAGGCAGTTAGGTAAGGAGAAAACGGTAATCCTTAGCACGCACATCTTACCTGAAGTTGAAGCTACCTGTGATAGAATTCTGATTATAAATCGAGGCAAAATAGTGGCAGACGGGACTGCTGATACTTTACGTAAACAGGCGCAGGGACAGCAGGTACTGCAGGTGAAAATTGAGGCCCCGAATAGAGATCAGGTCTTTCATGCACTACATGCATTGCCAAGTATTTCGACAGTCGACTTTTTAGAAGGTCAGGAAGCGAAATATGAAATTCAAAGCGTTTCAGACAGGCAGAGCAATCATGACATTTTTAAAATGTGTTGTGAAAAGGGCTGGGTACTCACTGAGATGGTGCCGCTCGAAACAAAATTGGAGGATATTTTCCGTGAATTAACTATGAATTAATAAAATCTATGTGACTATGAATCCGGTATGGATCATTGCTAAACGAGAACTTCATTCATTTTTTGATTCACTGGTAGCTTATATAATGCTTATCGCATTCCTGGGCTTTAGTGGATTTTTTACATGGTTATTTGGAGGCGATATTTTCTTTGTGAAAGAAGCAAGTCTTCAGGTTTTTTTTGGTGTTGCATTCTGGACTTTATTCTTTTTTATTCCAGCGATCACTATGCGGCAAATCGCGGAAGAAAAGAAAACAGGAACTATAGAGATGCTACTCACTAAATCAATAACCAACCGGCAGCTCGTACTGGGTAAATGGCTAGCATGCTTTCTTCTGGTGTCAATAGCATTGGCTTTTACACTACCTTATTATATTACAGTGGCCAGTATAGGGAATATTGATCATGGAGCCACCATCAGTGGGTATGTAGGTTTGTTATTAATGAGTGGCGTATATATTAGTGTAGGAATTTTTGCAAGTAGTATAACCAACAACCAAATTGTAGCTTTCTTACTTGCGTTATTGATCGGTATTTTTCTACATTTTTTATTCGGAATCATTGCGGGCAGTACTTCGGGGTGGATTAGCGAGATTTTTAATACGCTTAGCCTTACTACGCACTTTGAATCTATTAGTAGAGGTGTCCTCGATACCAAGGATATCATTTATTTCCTTTCGATTACGGTCTTTGGGATTTTACTGTCAGAGTATATGATTACTAAAAAGAAGTAACGATGAAAAACACAGTTTCAGTTTTATTAGTCGCTGGTATCGTCTTGCTTGTCAACGTGCTTTCCCGACAACTTTTTTTTAGGGTAGATCTTACTGAGGGAAAGCAGTATACACTGAGTAATGCGACAAAAAATATTTTAAGGGACCTTGAGGATCCTGTCACAGTCAAGGCATATTTTTCCCAGGACCTGCCTGCAAATGTTGCCAAGACGAAGCGTGATTTTCAGGAAATGCTGGTTGAGTACGCAAATCTGTCTCGAGGATACGTGGACTATGAATTCGTGAATCCAAATGAAGACCCCGCAATAGAGGAAGAAGCCGTGCAAAACGGGATTTCGCCGGTGATGATTAATGTGCGCGAAAAAGATCAGGCAAAACAACAGAAAGCATTTCTTGGCGCCATTATCAAATTGGGAGAACAGCAGGAGGTTATCCCCTTTGTGCAACCTGGTGGACCGATGGAGTATGCGTTGACTACGGGAATAAAGAAATTAGCCGTACTTGATAAACCCTCTATAGGGCTCATTCAGGGCCATGGTGAACCCGGCCTGCAGGAGCTTTCTCAAGCCTATCAGTCGCTTAGTATTTTATATAATGTAGAGGCCATAGATCTCCCTTCTGTGGGAGAGATCGATGCTAGATTTAAAACGGTGGCCATGGTGGCACCGGCGGATTCTTTCGGTACAACAGAACTTGCCAAGTTGGATGCCTTTCTTGGTCGTGGAGGACACCTGTTTTTGGCGTTTGACCGGGTTACGGGTGATTTATCCAATGCCAGTGGTTCTGCCGTGGATATTGGTTTGGCAGCATGGCTCGCTGGCAAAGGGATTTTGGTAGATGATAGTTTCATTACGGATGCATCATGCGGCAATGTGACGGTACAACAGAGGTCCGGATTTCTGACCTTTAATAATCAGGTGAGTTTTCCATTTCTTCCTTTGGTAAATAGTTTTCCTGAGCATCCTATTACCGATGGACTCGAGCAGGTCATTTTCGAATTTGCAAGTCCTGTGCGGTTTATGGGGGATAGTACCTTACGGTTTACTCCACTCGTGAGTACTTCTGAAAAATCAGGATCAGTGAAAGCACCTACTTATTTTGATATTCAAAAGCAATGGACTGCCACGGATTTTCCACAGCAGCATATTCCTATTGCAGGTCTGGTAGAAGGAAATTTTGGATCAGTACCCGGGAAATTAATAGTGGTGGCAGATGGAAATTTTGCTGTAAGTGGCCAGCGAGGTCAGAATCCTGATAATGTGAGTTTGTTTGTCAATAGTATTGATTGGCTTTCCGATGATACAGGACTTATTGAGTTGCGTACTAAAGGTGTTTCCAGTCGCCCGATAGATGAGCTGGAAGATGGAACCAGGTCTCTTCTAAAATACATGAATTTCCTGCTACCAATTGCCTTGATTTTAATCTATGGTTTTCTGAGAGGACAAAAAAGCAAATCTGAACGCATGCGAAGGATGCAGGAGCGTTGGGTTTAAAGTATCTATTAAAATAATTATTTATGAATAATAAAACACTAGGTATTGTCTTTGGTGCCTTATTATTGATTTATTTAATGACTAAATTATTCGGTGGACCTAAAGACCGAAGTTTTGATCCCAATATTTTGCAGATTGATACTGCATCGGTTACAAAAATAGAGATACAACCATCTGAGGGTGAGCCATCATTTACTCTAGATAGGTCAGGTGGACAGTGGGTTCTCCAACGTAATGGTCAGTCGTTTGATCTGGCCATGGGTAGTGTGGGTACATTGCTGTCTAATCTGGAATCAATAAGGGCAGAAAGAATTGTATCAAAAAATGCGGAGCGCTTTTCTGAATATAATGTGGATGATAGTACAGGGACAGTGATCGATATCTATGCGGGTGGAAAGAAGGTGAAGGAACTGGTCGCGGGTCGTTTTAGCTTCAATCAGGCAACACGTAGTGGTATATCATATATCAGGTTACTGAATGACGATGCCGTATATGCGGTTGATGGTTTTCTCAGTATGACACTTACCCAAAGTTTTGATAATTACCGGGACAAATCCATGTTGAAATTAAATCAGGCAGACCTGACAAAAGTTTCCTTCCAGGAGGGAACTACCAGGATAGAGATAGCCAAGAATGGAAACAGCTGGATGACGGATGTGACGGAAGTTGACTCCACCGCCATGGCTAGTTATCTGTCCAACATCAGTTCTGTAAGTGGTACCGCGTTTCTCGATGACAGATCACAAGTTGGTCAGAAAATAAAGGAGATTACTTTTGAAGGAAATAATATGACCGGACCTGTAACTATCACTTGCTATCAGGCAGAAGGAGCGTCACAACCTTTTGTTTTAAATTCTTCGATGAATGCGGATGCCTTCTTTTTATCTGATACCATTGGAGTACATGATAGGTTATTCGGAAAATTCTCAGAAATATTTAACTAGATCTGAACAGATTCAGATTCTGATATAGAAATAGATGACTAATAAGGAGATAGCTGCATCATTTAATTTACTTGCCAAATTGATGGAGCTAAAAGGAGAAAATCCTTTCAAAATACGATCATATCAGAAAGCGTATGCTTTACTGAGAAAACTGGGTACACCCCTCACAGAAATGTCTTCTGAGGAGATTCAGTCTTTGGAAGGTGTTGGAAGTGCTATCTCTGCGAAAATTCAGGAACTGATTGACAGCGGGAAAATGAAAACGCTGGAGCGGTATAAAGCAGAAGTACCGCCAGGGATACAGAAGTTGGTGATGATTAAGGGACTGGGCCCAAAGAAGATTATGACAGCCTGGAAGGAGCTGGGAGTGGAGAGTGCCACAGAGCTTTTATATGCCTGCAACGAAAATAGATTAATAGAATTAAAGGGATTTGGGGCCAAAACGCAGGAAGAGGTTCGCAAGCAGCTACTTTTTCATCTCAAGCATCAGGACAACTTTCTTTACGCGGCTGTGAAAGAGCTTGCAGAAGAACTGATTGGTCATATGCATGATGCACTGCCCAAGCGTCGGATAGAGTTTAGCGGTACTTTCCGCAGGAAGATGCCTGTACTTAGTGTGGTGCATATTCTTGTAGAAAATAGTGGTGACCTCGATTTTGCTACTGTTGGTATCCCCGATCTGGATGTTCAGTCATCGACACCAGGCATATGGGAAGGAACCTACAGAGAGACCTTGCCGGTAAAAATCGAGATGACGGGTGAGCATTTTGAACTTGATTGGTTTATTTCTACTGGTCCACAGCCATTTGTGGATTCTGTCAAGATACCTGCTGAAAAAGCATCAGAACTGGAAATCTTTGAGCAGCTGGGATTACCCGATATGCCGGCTGAGACACGCGATCTATTGGGTCTGAGGAACGATCCTCCATCACCGGATGTACTGGTCACGGATGCCGATATCAAAGGGGTCATCCATACGCACTCGACTTTCAGTGATGGGATTGATTCAATAGAGGAGATGGCGAAATTTGCGAAGGGACTTGGATATTCCTATCTCGGCATTACTGATCATAGTCAGGTCGCGGTATACGCAAATGGTGTGCAGACCGCCAGGTTGCCTCAGCAGTGGGGTGAAATCGATCGTTTGAATGCCCTTGATGATTCCTTTCAGGTTTTGAAGGGTATCGAGTGTGATATACTAAGCGACGGTGGTCTGGATTATGATGAAGAGACAAGAGCAGGTTTTGACTTTGTGATAGCTTCCGTTCATACCAATATTAAAATGGATGAGGAGAAGGCAACGCAAAGGATTGTAAAAGCCATTGAGCATCCACATACTAACATACTAGGGCATCCTACCGGGCGGCTGCTACTGGGGCGAGAGGGCTATCCGCTGGATATGATGCGGGTCATAGACGCCTGTGCTGCCAATCAGGTAGCTATCGAACTAAATGCCAATCCCTATCGTCTGGATCTCGACTGGACCTGGATCAGGAAGGCGACCGAGAGAGGCGTGAAGATCTGCGTAAACCCCGATGCACACGCGAAAGAAGCCATTACAGACATTGCGTTTGGCGTGATCATTGCAAGAAAGGGATGGTTAGAGGTCACTGATTGCCTCAATGCTCTGGGAGCTGAAGAGTTTCTTGCATTCTGTCAGAAATAGCTTTTTTGTCAGTTTTGTCTTATTTTCACGTTCTCAAGGCAATAAATATTAAAGTGAGGCCTTTCATATAGTGATCAAAAACATCTATTTTTGTCTAAAATTAAAGTAAACCAGAAATGAAAAGTTACAGATTGCCCTTAACACTAATGGTAGTTGCCATCATGGGTCTGATGGTGATGAGCTGCAATAACGAAACCGCAAGCTCAGCCAGCACTGATACAACAGAAGAAGCAGGTGCAGTAGCAGCATCTGATAACTCTGTACCTACTCCAGCTGCCGATGCAGTTCCTGCAGGTCCAACTACAACAGTTGAATTTGCCGAAACCAAGCATGACTATGGAATGATAGAGCAGGGAGAAAAGGTATCTCACGTCTTCACCTTCAAAAATACAGGAAATGAACCATTGGTTTTGAGTAATGTCAAGCCAAGTTGTGGTTGTACTACTCCTTCGTGGACTAAAGAACCTGTAGCACCAGGTGAGGAAGGAGAAATCCTGGTTGAGTTTGATTCAAAAGGTAAGTCCGGTAAGCAGACAAAGACGGTTACTATCACAGCTAACACTGAGCCAGCTAAGACCGTACTGACAATTACTGGAGAAATTCAAAAATCAGACGACGCTAGTTAATTTAGTGTCCTGGTAAATAATATCGAAGGCCTGTATGTTTATGCAGGCCTTTACTATTTCTATGAAGAAGTATCTTTCGCTCGTTAAGTTTAGTCACACGATCTTCGCTTTGCCCTTTGCATTATTAGGGTTTTCTCTGGGGTATATGCAATACCAGACTGCCCAATGGCCAGCTCTGCTGCTAAAGGTGATACTATGTATGGTTTTTGCCAGAAGCGCTGCCATGGCGTTTAACCGATACGTGGATAGAGAAATTGATGAAAAGAATCCGCGTACCAGGGTACGTGAGATACCTTCAGGTCAAATCACTGCCCGAAACGCCCTCATATTTGTGATCGTGAATGCGCTCCTTTTTGTGGTAACCACCTATACCATAAATCCACTTTGCTTCTATCTTTCTCCTGTCGCGTTGATTGTGATACTGGGATATAGCTATACGAAGCGATTTACAGCTCTCTGTCACCTCATTCTGGGATTGGGTCTGGCCCTTGCTCCCGTTG
>JAUILM010000244.1 GCA_030432855.1 Bacteroidia bacterium | reverse complement strand
AATGCTATTATCCATCTTTTGATAGGACTGATGAAAATGACTCCAGTATTGAAATAAACTGTCTTCTTAAAATGGACAGATCACTTGTATAGGTCACTAATAAAGCACCCTTTGAAATAAGCTGCGCTGCATGTTCAGGTGAGAAAGCAGGAGTACCCCAGATCTTTCCTGCATTTTCAGCGGCATTGGCTACTCTATCCACAGCTTCCCAGTATCTGGGATCGGAAAAATCACCAGCAAAACCCTGACGAATGCTATAATCTCCGGGACCAAAAAACAGGACATCAACGCCATCTGTCTCCGCTATAGCATCCAGGTTCTTTATGCCCTTTTCATCTTCAATTTGCACCACCAGAAAAGTCTCGCTAGCTACATGTTGCAAATATTCCTTAAGTGGTCGTAAACCATACATAGCATCCGGCCCACAGGCATCCAGTCCCCTTTCGCCTATGGGTGGAAATTGAATACTTTTGACTACAGCTTTAGCTTCGTCCACTGAATCGCATCGTGGATACATAATTGCCTGGGCTCCAGCCTCCATTAATCGTGCCGCCTCCATAAATTCACCTTTTCCAGGTCGTACCATCAGATCAGAAGTCCCCACACGCGCCGCGCGCATCATGTCAGACACTGTCTGCAGAGAATGCGCATGATGTTCCATGTCCACCCATATGAGATCAAAATCAAGCATACTGCATAGTTCGTATACTGCAGGATCAATCAGATGTAAGGTGATGCCCAGTACGGGTTCTTGTCGGGACCACTTTTCTAGACATTTACTTTTTCTCAACATTAATTTTTGATTTTATGCTCAATTAAACTCAGCAGTACAGCAGTGCCACTTCCGATGAAAAAAGAACAGGGTAATACCCAAAAGACAGTGATGCCAAATGCACCAAAGAAGGCTATTGAAATGGCTGTTGCTATAGAAATAATTCCCCCGATAAAGGTGGCTAAAGGCCGGCTGAATGAAATAAACAACGCCATAAAAAACAAGACGAATAATGGAGCCACAAATAAGTGCGTCACTTTAATTAAAACATCAAACAAGGTGCCCTGCACATTGGCCACCATAAAACTCAGGATCATCACGATAAAACCTGTCAGGTACGACAGGATCTGTACACGTTTTAGTCCACTCTGGCTCCCTTCCTTTAGTATTTTAAATCTCTTGATAATATCCTCAGAAATAACCGTCGAAACAGAATTTAATCCTGAGGAGAGGCTTGACATAGCTGCTGCTAACAACCCTGCAATGACCAACCCTGATAATCCGATGGGTAATCCAATCAGGATAAACCGGGGAAATAAAGTATCCGCTTGTTCACCCAGATTCTGACCGTCGGCCAAAAAATGCGGGTGCATTGAAAAAAAAGTCAACATAGCAAGGCCAAGTAACGCTAAGAGTAATTTGGCAATTAGATTGGAATATAGAGACACCTTCAGAGACTTGCGTGCCGATGTAATATCGCGGGTCGACAGGTATCTTTGTATTGCTAACTGATCGGACCCTGTGGTGCAAATATACCAGGCAAATAGCATCATGACCGCATTACCCACGGTCGTTCTTTCCTGCGGATCAAATCCAAGTCTAAAAGGTTTCCAAACAGGCGACCATTCTCCGGGTATCAATGCTGCAAATGAGCCGGCATGGTAGCTTACAATTAAAATGCTAATAAGCGCTCCACCTAAAAATACGATAGTCTGGATAACATCCGTCATCACCACCGCTTTCAAACCACCCATAGATGTGTAAATAATCGTGATGATAATCAAGAGAATACTTAGAAAAGGTATATAGTCCGGATTTATGGAAACAACCGATAGAAAAGCAATATCAACAGTGACATATACTATCGTGGCCATCCATAGAAATCGAAGTGACAGAAACATAAATATTGCCAGCATACGGATGCTGGTACCCAGCCGAATTTCCAGTATTTCATAGGCACTGGTCACCTTCATCTTCATAATTTGTGGTATCAACCACCAACCAGCCACAAAGTAGACCAGGGGAAAGCCAAGCATACCGGCAAAGATTACCGGTCCATATTTTATCATCTCTCCAGGATAAGAAAGGTAACTTACGGTACTGAGAAGTGTTGCAAAGAGAGAAATTCCAACCGATGTCGAATTCATCTTTCGCCCTCCCAACTGATAATCTTCCTCTGTCTTGTTCCGTCTCGAATAAAACCAACCTATACCCAGCATCAGAGCACCATATATAGCAATCACCAGCCAGTCTATTACTGACAGAGTGGGTTGAAACCGTCTGTCAATCCGTAAGATTGCATTGGCTGCTGCGGCATTGATGTCAGCAGCAAGATTCATCGCTGAGGTATCTTTTAGCCGTAAAAGTGATTCTAGAGTGGTTAGATCTGCTGCACTACCTATTTCCGAAAGGACCGTAGCTAACTGTAATTTTGCCATAAGACTTGCACCTTCAGCCAGTCCCTGCAACTCTTCTTTAAATGCCAGATATTGTTGGCTGGAGACAGAATCCTCAGGAGCTTCTATCAGAGTCAGTGTCAGTAGAGAAAGTCTCAGACGCGGATCCAGACTAGCATCAGATAAACGGTTTACTACTGTATTCCAATGCTCAATATTTAGTGCTCCTATCCTCCTAAGTGCATATGCGGCGATACCTTTTTCCCGGACGGAATACTCGTCTGAATTTAAGTAGCTGATAAATTGATTTTTTACCCGAACCTGTTCTTCTTCCGAATCATGTACACGTGCCCAGGTATAGAATGCATTAAGAATTGAATCGCCAATTTCCACGTCTTCACGAGGTGCTACTCCTAACTTAGCTAAGGACTCTACTGCATGAATCCGATCTTTGGACTGAGGATCATCAAAGACCTCTTCTATTTTTGTGATCCAACCAGATCTTTCCCGTGGTGAAGATGCCTTTGCCAGAGTTCGCCAAATGCCGTGCCTATAGTATAGGCTATCATGGTACAAGCTGGCCTTTTCGCGATAAAGAGTATTTACTTCGTCACTATAGTCCAGATCCACCAGAAATTCCGCGGCGTGAACACTTTGCCAATTCTGATCAGAATGTAAAACAGATCTTAGAGTATCCAGGGCTTCGTTTCTCAAGGACACATCCACGTGCTGCTCATCAGCTCCATTCGTGCATGATAATAATCCCAAAAAAAATAAAAACCCGACTAAATACAATCCCTTCAAAAGCTTTGCATGTTGAAAAAAGACCAGGTCACCTCACGAACGCTGGTCTTGATAAATAAAACCAATTTATAGGAATCTAAGGGAGGGAGATACATGCACTTTGTTAGGGTGCATGTATTCCCATTTATCAATACTAAAATATGAAACTAAAATCCAGGGTTTTGTGTGATCAGTGGACTGGTCTGAATCACTCGAGAAGGAATGGGATAAACATACCTTTCCTTAGTAACATTTCCTTCCAGGCTATATGGAGATAAAAACTCCTTCATCACACCGATGGCCCTGTCTGTTCTGACTAAATCATGCCACCGAATATTTTCAAAGGCAAATTCAAATCTCCTTTCATTGATGACCCAATCCCGGAAAGATTGTTGATCCGGAATATCTGTGACTGTTTTTGGTGCAAGGCCAGCCCGGACTCTCACGTCATTTAGAATTTGAAATGCCATTCCATCGGCCTCGTATCCCAATTCATTTAATGTCTCCGCATATAACATAAGCACTTCAGTATACCGAATAATCGGCCAATTGATATCCCAATTATTTTGGGGACCCACTCCTCCTGAAACAAATTTCTTACAGAAGGGAATAGTATGTATGGTTCCATCATTCTGAAGCCACTCAAATTGTATAGTTTTATTTAACCTGAGATCCCCCTCTTCAAATTGAGCTATCAGATCTTCAGAAACTATGGGGCTTTGAGGACTGCCACCGGAAGCAATACCCATGACCGGATCATTTTTATCAATATTATTAGGTGCATGCAGTCTCGGCATCGGGTTACCTTCACCCAACGCTCCTGAATTATATTGCACATAGAAAACTGACTGTGGTCCGTTATCATTTGCAATATCAAAAATATCATTATAGTTTTCCAGGAATTCAAACTGACCTGATGAAATCACATCTTCGAATAGGTCTTTTGCCTGGCTCCATTCATTGAGATTGAGTGGATAACCACTTCTCGTCACATGGACTTTCCCCAACAATGCCTTAGCCGCAAAGATGGTGACTCGCCCTTTATTTGAACTATCAAAGCTGGCAGGTAATGCAAGTATGGCATCCTGTAAATCTGAAATAATCAATTGGTACACATCCTCAATGGGCGATCTCGCAATCGTTAGTGATTCATCGATCGTTAAAGGTGTAGTAACGAGTGGAACACCTCCAAAATAGCGGACCAGATCAAAGTATAATAATGCTCTGATTGTTTTTACTTCTCCGATCATTACATCCTTTGCGGCAGCATCCATAAAATCAATCGGATCTATTTTTTCCAGAAAAATATTACACCGGTAGATGGCATCATATAGATTGGACCACAATGGATATAACTGTGTGTTGTCGGAAGTCTCCGTAAAATGGAGGATAGAATGATAATTGTAAAATAGCGTCTGTTGAAAAGTGTTATCAGACCTTTGCTCCTTTAGAAGCATAGTCGCTATACCAGTTTGAGTATTTTGTAATCCATCATACACACCCGCTAATGCCTGTTCTATCTGCTCTTCTGAATTATAAAAGCCCTCAACACTTCTACTGGACTCCGGTGCCAACTCGATAAAATCCTGGGAGCAAGACGAAATGATGAGAATAGAGAGGATCAGATATATATTTGATATTAATTTTTTCATTTTCTACTATTTATCAAATTTTAAAAGGACAGGTTAATTCCCAGTACCAGTGATTTGGCCAGTGGATAAGTGTTGGTCGCATCAATGCCAGGTGTAAGGACAGAGTTGTTGCGCGTCCCGGTTTGGGGGGTGCCAAAGTAATCATCCTTTGTAAATACATTTTCGGCACTGAGGTAGATTCTTGCACTGGAAAGGCCACCTCCTATACGGTCCAACATCAAAGAAGGTACTGTGTATCCAAGCGTGATATTGCGCACTCTCCAAAAACTGGCATTAAACATCCAGAAGTCTGATGGGGTCGTTAAGTTGGCAGTGACGGCGGCTCGTGGAATCGTACCGTTGCCCGGATCTTCCGCTGAGACATACCGATCTCTCCAATAGCCCAGCACATTTCCTACATGCGATCTACCCGCACCGCCCTGACTTTCATTAATGAGTTGATTACCCCATTCTCCATAAAGTAGTGCGCTTAAATCGAAATTTTTAAACTCAATTCTTTGATTTAATCCCCAGATATAATCGGGTTGATTTTTACCAACAATAGTCTTGTCATCATTTGTGATTTCACCATCTCCATTTGTATCTACATATTTCAGATCTCCCACATTTTGGATCTTGGAGACTGGACTTGATGCCAGCTCCTCCTCACTGGTAAAGACTCCATCCGTGGGAATCAGATAGTAACTTCCTATCGGATGACCAATCATAGTTATCGCTACAGTAGTACTTCTTGCAAAACCGGGAATAGGAGATCCTGAAGGACCTAATTCAAGAACTTCATTCTTGTTGTAAGCGATGTTTCCATCCATTTTCCACTTGAAATTAGCCGTGCTGATTATGTGGGCACCTAATTCAAGTTCGAATCCTTTATTTTCTACCTTACCAATATTCTGTAGTGAAGAGGTAAATCCAGTGATGGAAGGAATGGGAACATTTAGCAAGAGATCGTCGGTGATACTTCTATAGTAGTCAAAAGATAGGGTAAATCGATTCTCCAGGAATCCTACATCCAATCCTATATCCAGAGTATTGTTCTTTTCCCAACTCAGATCAGGATTGCTGAAAGATGATGGACTTAGTCCCGCAGCAAGTGAGCCATTTCCATCACCTAACACATAATTAGTCTGGCTAAGGGATCCGATATAACCATAGTCAGGAACATTATTATTGCCCGTAACACCATAGCTCGCTCTTAGCTTCAGATCGCTCAATGAATTTATATCCTGAAAAAAACCTTCATCGGATAGTCGCCATCCTAGTGAAGCCGAAGGAAACCAACCCCATTTATTATTTTGTCCGAATCGCGAAGATCCGTCACGTCTGATACTCGCGGTAAATAGGTATTTATGCTTGTAGTTATAATTTACGCGGGAAAAATATGATAGCAAACTATTTTCACTTATAAAAGAGCTACCAGCCGTCAACTCCGTGGCTGCATTTAAGGTTTTTACTAAATCATCGGGAAATCCACGTCCTTCCAAAGAAGAGCTTTCATTTTGAAATTTCTGAACTGAAAATCCTGCTATTACTGAAAGCGAATGATCTCCACTTTCCATATCATAGCTGAGCAATGTTTCATTGAGTAAATTCAGAGCCTGACTATTATTTGATCGGGCAAAAGAACCACGATCACGGTTCACATTGTTAGTCTGATAAAAACTACCCCGGGCATTCATCAGATCTATAGATGCAGTATTACGCAAATTCACCAGGTCAAATAATCTAACCTCTCCATAGACACTGGCTAAGGTTCTGAATCTTTTTGTTTCATCATCCACTTCCTGCAGCCAGGCGAGAGGGTTGGTAAGAATATCAGTCCGTGTATAGGGTTCTGGTCCTGTCTCCACGGTTGCCAGATGAGGCTCTACAATCGGGGCAAGAAATTTAGCCCGTGAAATAGGACCACCAACATTTTCGGCATCAGATTCATTCTGAATAGAAAAACTGGGACTAATATTCATCCCCACTCGGATTCGATCACTCAATTTGGACTCTACGTTTGCTCTCAAAGAATATCGATTGTAATCTGTGTGCTTTATAACACCTTCCTGTAAGAACACATCTGCATAGATGTTGTAGGTCGTCCTTTCACTTCCACCAGAAACTGTAAATTGTGAATTATGAATCGGTGCTGTTTGGGATATTAAATCTTGCCAGTCGGTATCCGGAAATTTTTCGGGATTAGTGATCCATTCGGGATTTATTCTCGATCCACCCGGTCTCTCGTCATATGGCACTGATGGGTCACCACCATTTAGTAGATATGTATTATTCCTTTCTTCTACTGCAAAACTGATCCACTCATCACGATTTAAAACATCGTAGGTTTCAGCTACTTGCTGGAATCCAGTACGTGTTTTAAATGATATTACAGGTTTACCCGAACTTCCCTGTTGGGTTGTTATGAGGACTACTCCGTTTGCGCCTCTTGACCCGTAGATCGAAGCTGCAGCCGCATCTTTTAATACTTCAATACTTTCGATATTACCCAATGCGATATTATCAAGGCTACCGGAAATCGGAATACCATCAATTACATACAAAGGCTCCGCACCCGCGGTAATAGTACCGGTTCCCCGTACTCGTACACTTAATGCTCTACCCGGCTGACCGGATACTTCCTGCACGCGTACGCCCGCCATAGCTCCGACCAATGCCTGGTCCACTCTGGATACGACGCCCGTCCTGTCTTCAATCTGTTCGATGGACATTTTAGCTACGGAGGTAGTGACATCCTGACTCTTCTGAGTTCCGTAACCTACCACCACCACCTGCTCAAGAAGATGCTCCGCCTGAGTCAATGTAATTTCCAGGTTTGTTTGACCGGACACTGCTACCTCTTTAGGACTGTAACCAGTATAGGAAATAACAAGTACAACATCACCATCAGGAATGGATAGGTCAAAACGACCATCAAAATCTGTCACTGTCCCGTTAGTGGTACCTTTTACAAGTACGGTAGCACCGATTAAAGCATTCCCCTCTTCATCAGTGATAACTCCTTGTATAGCTACTTCTGATTTTATTTCTGCAACTCCCTTCACAATGGATGTGAGCTTCGCTTGCGGGCTATCAATATTTTGTTGCACACTGATGGCACCACGCTCCTGCAATTTGTCAATCTGTTTGAATTTTTTCAGGATCCGCTTTGCATCCTGCCGCGCTCTTTTACTAGCCTCATAGATGACAAAATATTTGTCACCATAAACGTCAAA
>JAUILM010000243.1 GCA_030432855.1 Bacteroidia bacterium | reverse complement strand
CAGACTTTTAAAGAGGAACGGACATATCATTTATTTATATGAACCCACAACCAGTAAATTCTGGTACCCATTGTATTATTGGTATGTAAACAAAGTGCCTCATGTGACACCCGAAGATGTTTTAGTACCGAAAGACATTATGCGTTATGCTGAGCAATCAGGGTTGGAAGTAGAGGTGGTGCATGATGCTCATCAGACCATTCAACGATCAATCCGGATTGCCTTGTATTTTCGATTCTTGAAGGGGTTACCCTTTTTGCAACGGTACCTACCGGCATCCAGTGATTTTATTTTCACCAAAAAGTAGTAATACTTAATCTGCTGAGATAGCAAATTGATTCTTCATATGGCCTATAAAAAGTTAAAATATTGGTTTGATAAGGAGTTAGCCACATTGTTGGCTTCGAGAATAGTGGAAGTAGAGGCCGGGTTTGACACATTCTCATTTGTCAGTGAGGTTGATGCGGGTGCTCAGGATTTGGAGTTAAAAGCACGTGTCGCTTTGATTGCGGATAGACTCCACAAATATTTGGGAGGCTCCTATCCACAGAATCTGGAGGTATTGTTGGAAATCCTGGGACCGGAAAATCCGAAAGAAACCGGCATGTTTACTGAGTATTATTGGGTGATGCCGATCGCATATTATGTGGAGAAATATGGCCTGGATCATCCGGATATATCATTGGCTGCCATCGAAGAAATCACCAAAAGAAATACAGGTGAGTATGCCATCAGACCCTATCTGACCCTTCACCCTGAAGTCACACTGAATAAAATGCAATTCTGGGCAAGAAGTCCCAATTTTCATGTCAGGAGGCTCGCGAGTGAGGGTGGAAGACCCCGGTTGCCCTGGGCCGCAAAATTAGACACTTTCATCGATGATCCAACACCCTTATTGCCAATATTGCGAATCCTCCGTGACGATCCGATTAAATATGTGCAGAAATCAGTAGCCAACTGCCTCAATGACATCTTCAAAGACAATCCGGATCTCGCAAGGGAAGAAGTCGAGTCATGGATCAGTGATGCCACCGCTTCCCGAAAATGGATCTTAAAACATGCATTGAGGACGCTCAAGAAGAAGGATGATCCATGGGCTTTGGGGGTGATTGAATCTTTGTGAGTTGGAGAGCAGAGCTTTTTGTTGATTGAGAATTTCTAGATATAGAAGTTCGTTTTAGAGTTCAATCTTCATGGCTGATCCCCTGTCCTAGTATTTTTAGTTATTTAGGATGGGTGTGGTTTTGGGAAAATCTCATTCCAGCCTTTTAGCATTGGGCGAGCGTCACACAAGTGATCTGAAGCGGCCATACAAAATACTGTATGAGCAGATGGAAGCGGGAAGACAGCAAGAACCACCGTGCTACCAAGGAAGATATATTTAACTCAGGATTATCCGCGAGTTTATTTTGTATAGCGGAGGATCGCTTAGTGTGACCGACCAAGGCTAACGGCTGGCAGTTTTGTCCAGGTTTTGCTGCCAAAAGCTGGCCGCCGGAGGCATCTGGAATAAGTCCCAATTGCCTAAAGCAGTGTACTAAAGTGTTTTATTCAGTTTTACAGGCATTTGATTTTTTACTTGAAAGGAAGCCTGCCTTTCTCTTAGCTGCACACAAGAGAGTGAGCAAGCCGAAAGCATTCAGAATGATGCTAAGTACCCCGAAAGGACGTGCAACTGAATGGGGATGTATTTGTCTAAGGAAGGGTCCAGAGCGAGCCATTTGAGAATATTTTGCGGTTGCTTGATCCCCAACAATCTCAGCTCCACAAATCAACAACTGACTATAACACATATTTAAAAATTTCCCTTCCCTTCGAACAAAAGAATATCTAAGTTAGTAAGAGGGTTGTAAATGCTGCAATACAGAAATAAATTAAAGCATTGATTTGCAGTTATTCTTTAACCTAAAATTTAATATTATGTTTGGCTGGGCCCTCACATTTTTTATCGTAGCGCTCATCGCGGGTGTACTTGGTTTTGGTGGATTTGCTGCTTCGATGGCAGGAATTGCAAAAATCATATTCTTCATCGCCTTGGTACTGTTAGTAATTTCTATGGTATCACGCGCTATACAGGGAAGAAACGTCTTATAAAAGAACTAGAACTATAGCATCCTATAATAAATTGTGGCTAGGTGCAGTCTTTCAGGCTGTGCCTGGCCTTTTTTTATGCACCTTGGTTTCATACTTATTTTTTAAATAAAAAGTAAATAAATGGAAGCTAAGGGTAACGGAATTTTCTCCAATCATACTAATATGTACCTGAATCTACCATCTATCTGAAACAGGTACACACATCAATAACCGACATTTTATTGCTATGCAATTAAACTGCATTTCACCTATGCGGTAACAGATATTTATTAACATCAAAAAACCCATTTTATGAAACGTCGTGTTATTATTGAAATGACGCATTCTGCCCGCCTGCAACATAGTTTCGAATCCGTGTTGGAGGAAGGAGATCCCAAATCAGTTCCGACCAGTCAAATACCCAAGATTGCCGGATTTGACTATGATGCAAGTTTTGCTGCAGTGGCTGTGCCCAAACGTACTGTAGTAGACGATGACGACAGCACCCTGAATCTTTATGATACCGAAGCAGGTTTTTCTTTCGACACAGACCTGGAAGCCAGTACCTATCTGATCCGGGGAGAAGTTGAAGAAAAAGATTTGAAGAAGTTTGAAGAGGATGCACTATCCAAAAGAAATGTCGTAGGCGTGTATTCAGATCCTGATATTCAGCCTTGTATCATTTGTCCGGGATCGCCTCCTCTCGGTACAGATCAGACCGTTGAGCAATTACTGAATGTTGCCAGGTTTAGAAGATGTAAGATGACCGGTCGCGGAGTGAGAGTTGCTATAGTGGATACTGGTGTAAATATGAAATATCTGGCCAGTAAGGGGAAGACCCCCGCTTTTGATGCCGCTAATAGTTGGAAGCCTTCGTCCTCTTCGGTGCTGCCCGGAAGTGCTCCGGTAGGTCATGGTACCATGTGTGCATATGATGTATGTATTGCTGCTCCTGATTGCACCATTCTTGATATAGCACTATTGACCACGCAGGCAACTGGTGGAACCGTCATGGAGGGATTTCTCAGCGATGCTATTTTAGCCTATCGTCATCTAATCAATGTCCAAATAAATTCTTCACCCCGGCCAGGTGTTAATAAATCACTGGTAGTGAATAATAGTTGGGGTATGTTTCATCCTTCCTGGGACTATCCGGTCGGACACCCTGGGAACTACAGCGATAATCCTAATCACCCCTTTAACCGTATAGTGCAGGTGCTGGAAAGATATGGGGCCGATATTCTCTTTGCTGCCGGAAATTGTGGTAAGGACTGTCCGGATGGTAGATGTCAGGGAGTTACTACCAAAACGATTTATGGTGCTAATTCATCTCCCTATGTATTGACTGTGGCGGGTGTAGATACCACAAAAAAGCGAGTGGGATATTCATCCATTGGACCCGGTAGACTATCCAAGAGAAAACCAGATATATCTGGCTATACACATTTTGCAGGATCAGGCGTCTACAGTGCAGATGGAGGTACTTCCGCTGCCTGTCCGGTTGTGTCCGGAGTTGTAGCTGCTGTCAGATCCCGGATGCCTTTTGATCCTTCAGATGGAGCAACCAGTCCATCAGCAGTTCGTAATCTGGTACGTACCACCGCAGAGGACCTGGGACCCGTAGGATATGATTTTGAAACGGGCTTTGGTGTCGTGAATGGTAATAATATCGCATCTAAACTTAAGTGCCCTCCTTTAATCGATATTTGTACGAAGTACCCTAAGATTTGTCAATGGTACTACTTCTGCAAGAAATACCCATTCCTATGTAAAATCATCAAGTTCCCGGAGATCGAAATACCGCATGAGGATTTGATCCATGATTTTGGAGAAGAATTTGGTTCGATGCTGCCAGGGAGTGATGACTCCGGAATGGAAGGTTCTACCAGCGAGTTGGAGGCAAAACTGATAGAGCAGCTTATTGCATCCACTCACAACTCGAAGAAGGGTACGGACAGTGATTGTGATTGCGGCAAATAATTGTCCAAATATCTATGAGGTGTGATTTGTATTTTTGTATTGCGAATCACACCTCATTTAATTATCGAAATATGGAAAAGATATTATACTCTTTTACATGGACGGAGGGTGAACCCCACTTCTCTGATCTAAAAAGCAAATTGGGCATTGCAGAGGAAGCAATCGATAAGACTTTTGGGATTGTAGAAATTGACCCAATGGATAACCTCTATTGTATTTTAGTAGACGTAAATGCTCTACCTGAAAAGATCAAAGAAAGAGTGCTTAAAGGACAGGCATTTAGCAATCCCAAAATATCACCTTTCGGCTTGCAGGAGGAGTGAATGTTGCGAGCTAAGCAGATTCTCATCCTTGGGATGTATTAAAAATGTGAGCTACTGAAAGGAAGCAGAGCTCTTATGGCTTGAGGGCTTCTAATAATAAAGGGAATTCAGCGTAAGAATTATCAGAACATTGCGATACGGCTAGTTTGGATACATTTTTTTTCAGATCCAAAGTTCTGCTGCCCGAACTATGCGAAGAACACGGAAAAAGATCAAGTTAATCGACTATGAAGCTTCGTCTTCCTAGACCTTCGTGCGATAAGGAAACAGGAGGCTATCTATTTGGATTTTCTTGGATTAAAGAGCCCATGATTGCTGAATTTATAAATCTATCGACTGGCACACCTATACCATTATTTGTAACACTATAAAATCATTTAACATGGATAATTTAAAGGAAAAATTTCAAAACATGCATCTCCTTGATAGAGATGAAAGAAGGAAACTATTGCGGATATTAGAGCTACAAAGATTTGACTTTTTGGATGATCGTTTTCGTCGACCCTGTCTAGGAGGGTGTAAGGTGAAAGTGTTGATTGTATGCGATGGTGGTTTGAATTTTAATACAAGAGCATTTGGACTTTCAGAATTTCTAACTGCTTTCAATGAACTGGAATCTTCTACCTGCAATAGCTATGAGGTTACAGTAGCACATAGAGGATCTGTAATTCTTAGTCCTCCAAATCCGATAGTAGTAAACCGAATCTCCGGTTTTAATTTCGCCACCAGTGTAGACTTGAATGAATTTGATCAGATATGGTTATTTGCTATACTCTCGAGAGATTCAGATAATATAACTACTTCAGAAAAGAAAGCTATTGCGACATATATGAATAAGGGTGGAGGTTTATTCGCTACTGGTGATCATGGACAGTTAGGTAGAAGCATGTGTGGGGACATTACCAGGGTAAAAGATATGCGCTATTGGTCTGATACAACTGGTGACAATGATACGAACGAAGTAAGTATGACAGGGCGACGCAGAAATGACACGAATAGACCTACTCATGGAGATGCTCGTTCACAATATTTTGATAATCAATCAGATGATGTTCCGCAGCAGATAGCAGTTAGAACCTTTGGTCAGGGAATGCCTCACCCTCTGTTATCAATAAAAAACTCTCTTAGAGCTTCTGGCATTATAGACATAATGCCAGATCATCCCCATGAAGGAGAATGTGCACCAGAGACTTCTTTCAGAGTGAACGGGATACAGGTTGCCACGCAGATTATTGCCACTTCATTCGTATTGGGAGGTAGTACTACTGAGTTCTTCGGAAAAATTGGAACTGTCCCACACTGTTTTCCATCCATTGCCGTTTGGGATGGTCGCAGAGCAGGTGTCGGCAGAATTGTGGTGGACTCAACCTGGCATCACTTTGTTAATACCAATTTGAATGGTGCTGAATCCGGTCTCGATAATGGTGTTCAGCCTGGTTTGAGCAATGCTGACTTTAGAGTCATCCAACAATACTACATGAATATTGCTCTTTGGATGACCCGTCGAAGGGTTTGCTTACCAGAGGTGGTTATCGCCGAGCTTTTATTGAATTCTCAATTGATTGAAGCTAATTTAAATAATCCAAATCTGAAGCTTGAGGAAATTCCTATTGCTGATTTAAATAGTATAGGTGCCCTGGCCGAAGAAATACTTGGATCAAGGTATAACCCTGCCTTTGCGCGTGATTTCTTATTGGAGTTAATAAGAGAACAAAGAAGTGATTTAGTCAAAGCTTTAGATATCTGGAATGAAGATGAGAAAGAATCCAAGGGAGACTATTATTATCATGATTGGCTAAATTTAGATTTGATTTTGTGGACCTCAATTGGCACTGGATTTATTGCACTTAGAGATGACGCAAGATTTACTTCTCAAGAGGCAAGTGAGGAGTATCGGCAAGAAATATTGGATACATTTATGAAAGGAGTAAATTATGGCTATGAACTATCAATGGAAAATCTTAAGAGAAATCTAGATGACATGGTGGATAGATTAGGACGCTGATTATCCTGTTGAATATCACTTAGAGTAGGATAAGCTAAGATCTTGGTGCAGTACTAGTGAGGTGGGTTTCGATTAATTACGACAACTACTTATTTGCGAGGTGATTTTATTGAGTCTTACTATGATGACAAGATCTTTACTAAAGAAAGTTTAGGTTTTTCAGAGAATTACGATATTTATTATCACTGGAAGAATATTTTAGAAATCCTAAAATATCACCTTTCGGATTGGAGGAGGCTTAAGGGGTTTTTACCTTTACAAACCCTCCTTTTTTTTGTGCACTTCACGATAACACCTGGTATATCGTAAGCCAATTACGAGAATAGTCTAACTCTGATCCCCCAGCCCCCCCCTAACTCAAAAACTTATCCTTCAACGCTTCTATCACCTGACTCTTCTTCCTCGTGCTGATGGGGAGTGAAGCCTGATCGGACATGATGATGATACCGCCTTCTGATTTGGTCAGCTCCTTGACATGGGAAAGGTTAATTAAATAGGAGTGGTGGCTGCGAATAAAATCGTAATTGTCCAGTATTTTTTCGTATTCCTTGAGGTTCATGCTGGTCAGAATGGTTTTGTTTTGGGTGAGATGAAATCGCGTGTACGATCCATCGGCCGAGCAGTAGATGATGTCCTGGATGGGAATAATATGCATTGAGTCTCTTTCCTTGAGGATGATTTTTTCGGTGGGCTGAAAATTTCCCTGCAGGTGGGTTTGCATGACATCCAGGGCAGTGGGGTCGGGGCTGGGAATTGACAGTTGCGTGGTCAGGAGGTTTTTTACTTTATCGACTGCTTTTATTAGGAGATCAGGAGAAACGGGTTTAAGTAAATAATCAACGGCTCCTATTTTGAACGCATTGACCGCATATTGGTCGTAGGCGGTGACAAAAATGGTGTGGAACGTGCGATTAGGTAATTGATGTAATAAATCAAAACCCGATCCATCTGGTAAATTAATGTCCAGAAAAAGCAAATCAATATCACGGTCTTTCAATACGTGGAGACTTCTTTCCATGTTTTCTGCTTCTCCGATCACTTCAAGGTGGGGGCAGAACATATTGATCAGTTTAAGGAATCCTTTGCGGACATTGATTTCGTCTTCGACTATAAAAGTTTTCATCTACAGTGTGGGTATTTCAATGGTTACCAAGGTACCGGTGGGCTGTATCTCTTCTATTAATAATTTGAATTTTTGTCGATGCTGTTTGGACCAGGCATCCAGACGCTCACGCGTGATGGTCGTTGCCAGGGATTGTTTGCTTTTTTCTTTATGATGCTGTGCTACCTGAACCGAACTCAGACCAAGGCCATTATCCTGTATCAGGAATGTAATTCCCTCATTCGACTCTTTGATTTCGATGGTCACTTTTCCGTTTTCAACCTGATAAATTTTACCATGTTCGATGGCGTTTTCTACAAAAGGTTGGGCGATGAGCGGGGGAATTAAAATCTCTTCAATCGCCAGGTTTGGCTCCATGGTGATCTCGTAATCAAATGCATTTTGATATCTCAGTTGTTGAAGACTGAGGTAATTTTTTAAGGCATCTAATTCTTTACTCAGACTGATATATGATTCCCGGCTGTGTTCGAGGGTTTGCCGCATTAAGTCGGCAAATTGGGAGATATATTGCAATGCTATTTTTAGGTCGCGTTTATCAAAGATGAAGTTTTG
>JAUILM010000981.1 GCA_030432855.1 Bacteroidia bacterium | reverse complement strand
CCTAAAGGTAGATCATGAATAAGAATCCCGATGTTGAATCGTATCTACAAGAGAAAAATCATCCGCTCGACAAAGAAATCAGGAAAGTACGTCATATCATTTTGAATGCACACCCTGAAATTGAAGAGGCTATTAAATGGAATAGTCCCACATTTATCTATAAAGGTAATATGGCATCCTATTTCATGAATGCAAAGAAACATGTCAGCTTAATGTTCCACAAAGGAGCCCTTATTGGTGACAAGAGCGGCATCCTGGAGGGTGATGGCAAAGAAGCCAGAACTGCAAAATTTAAAGACATGAATGACATAGAAGAAAAAAAGGAGCAACTTACAAAGGTGGTCCTACAATGGGTAGCTATGCGTGATAAAGGATAATAAAAAAACAAGAATGAACGGACCAGATAAAGACACCGTATTTCCACTACCCCACCACCATAAGCTTTGCTTTCTAAAGAATATCATAAAAAATCCTAACATCATAGTAGGTGACTACACATATTATGATGATTTTGAGAATGTCGAAAACTTTGAGCAAAATGTGAAGTATCATTTTGACTTCACAGGCGACAAACTAATTATTGGTAAGTTTTCGATGATAGCATCAGGAGTAAAGTTTATTATGAATGGTGCTAATCATCTTACATCTGGTTTATCCACATACCCCTTTTCGATTTTTGGCAATGGCTGGGAAAATGCCATGGAAAACAAATCGTTTCCCAACAAGGGTGATCTAATCATTGGGAATGATGTATGGATTGGACACAATGCCACACTCATGGCAGGAATAACTGTCGGTGACGGGGCAATCATCGCTACTAATTCTACGGTGGTAAAAGATGTACCCCCTTATGCAATCATTGGTGGTAACCCAGCTAATGTCATCAGGCATCGTTTTGCAGAGGAAACAATTTCCAAATTACTCGAAATCAAATGGTGGGACTGGGATATCGAAAAAATAACAAAGAATGTTCAGCATCTGACAAGTGGTGATGTAGATAAACTTCTATCATAGGAGGCTGTCGAACAACGCACATCCTCTGGTGCCTTTATATATCATCTTGCAGTCAAAAAAGCACATAAAGAGTAGACATCAGGCATGCACCGGTCTTTTTTTGGCATAAAATGTCAAAAGATTGGCGGAAAGAATCAAGAGTCCAGATCCGGATAGGGAGATCTTTGAGTCAACAAAAGAAATCAATCTATCATGGATTCTCTATCCTTTGACAATTCGAGGCACGTCCTGGTTCTTGCCTGCACCATCGTACTAGCCAATGTACTTTTTGTGTCCATCCCCCATAGTGGAGAAGCTATACCAGATAAAAGTTACTCCGTTACAAGTCAACGTTTGGAAGTAATATGGACTTCACAAGACAGCTCTTCTATGGTGACACGTCTGACTCCTCCTGGTATCAAAAGTAAAGCTGAACGTACATGTCCTGAACACTCTGTAATAGATGCTGTAAAAAGCCTTACCGGGATAATTATATGCAGTCGCACAATCAATCCC
>JAUILM010000242.1 GCA_030432855.1 Bacteroidia bacterium | reverse complement strand
CGAGCAAAATTTAGAGATATTAAGATCTGGAAAATGGGATCAATAAAGCAACCATAAAAGTTTGTCTACATCTTTCTTGCAAAGAATTATTCCTGTATTACTTTTTATTTGATAAAATAGAAATAATCGGACGCAAGAGATTTGGGATCGGGCACCAGATACCAGGGATTTCTTAATATCGATATTGCACACATACTAAAATCATTTCAATGAGACCAGGTATGCCACCAGATCGGTTATCTCCTGAACACTCAGATTATTTTCCAGACCATCGGGCATGAGGGAGATGTCAGCCATCCCATACTCGCGAGGTGTGACGAAGTTTTTAAATGAACCATCGGGCATCAGTAACTCCACATTCTTAAACCCTATATCGATTTGACGTCCTGCATGATATTGATTTGCCGTGTCGATCACATACCAACCCTGCCATTCGGGAGACATGAGTTCGCTGGGATCGAGAATCGAATTAATGATTTGCTCTTTGCTTTTGCTGGCTCCTATATGTGACAAATCCGGGCCAAAAGTGCTCCCCCAGCCATTGACCTGGTGACAACTCTGACACTGAGAAAATTTGGATCGAAATATCCATTCTCCCCTGCTTTCATCTCCCGTACTATTTGTCAGGATATTGCTCCATTCTTCATCTGATGTCGGGCGTCTCTCCTCCTCTTCCGGGGCACATCTTGCACGATGCATCTCCATTGCATATATCATAGTCTGCTGCTCAGAATCCAATGCTGAAAGCTCACTGCAAAGGTCATCGGACTGAAAGCTTAGTGCTAAAATGGCTTTAGATCGTGTATCCTCGGATAGCGATTTATCACTAACGATCCCCTTTAAGACCTGGATAATAGATGACTCCCTGATTTGGGTGAATTTTTCCAGAATAGCCGATTGAACGATTTCATCATCGGACTCCAGGATGGATTGGAGCTGAGACGCATCTTCTTTTAAATCATCAGCATTTCTTACCAAAGTCGCCCGTACCTCGGGAGGGATTCTTCGATCAGAAAGTTTTGAGACGATGTAGTTTTCAGGAAGTGAGCGTCTAATATTCTTGGCTAGACGGTTTTCTTGCTTTTCCACTTCATCTATAAAGTCCTCCTGCAGATGTCGTATGGTGGCAAGGTACGCGGGCACATTCGCTTCCAAAATCATTCCGTTGCCCAGACTTGTTTCAAGTGCAGGTAGCATATCTCGTCGACCATACGATGCAATGTAACGCATGGCCGTGTTTTGGATCATGGGGTTATCATCCTGCACCAGCTCTTTTAAGATCACAGATTCGATCAGATCCTTGCTTCCTATTAGGGTTAGCATCGCTTCAATGATATGCCTGTTTGTACCTGATTGAATCCATTTGTTTGTCCAATCCTGGAGGTCACTACGCTGTCCCAATTCGTATCGGGAAGCAGCACGCAGAAAGGGATCATTGCTTTCCAGATTTTGTAGCAATTGGTGGTCATCTTGCGTCTCTGTATTTCGGGTAGTCAAGTCAATGACCGGGTCAGGGTTCCCTTTTGCCTGCTTGCCGGAGAGTTTCCATAGTCTCCCCTGATCATGAACAGGATACTGCCTGACCATCCAATCCGTAAAGTACATATCACCGTTAGGTGCAACAGCAAACGATACGGGATGAAAGTCTTTTCCTCCCTTGATCAATATCTTAGGTGTGCCATTCAGTACCGATTCCTCTGGGACAAGGTCAATAGATACGATACTGTTCTCCTCCCAGATAGCCGCTGCCATACTTTGATGATAGGCTGTGCCAAAGTTGGTGCGGGCCAAATCCACGACCCCACATGGTGCTTCACCGAGGGGCGATGCGATTGGAAGTGTACCGGGCAGTTCTCCATTCCAGGCGAGAAAGGGATGAATCCCACTGCCGCCATATAGTGACTTGTACCCGTAGTCACCGCCCTGCACGATATTGACCAGTCGATTAGGTCCCCGGCTATCGGGATCATTATCAGCCAGGAGCAAATGTCCGGATGCATTGAATGCAAGGTCGAATGGATTCCAAAAGCCAGTAGCTACCTCGGAAATAGTCTCCCCATCGATGCTCATTTTTACCACATTGCCACCATCACCATACCCACGAATGTTGGATCCATCCTTTGCCTTCATCTCCCAGCGAAGGCTACCGACATTACCTCTGGAGATGTAGAGAGTTCCGTTTCTATGACGGATTCCCATGATACCGGCATGATCATAAATATCGCCACTAGCTTCCATATGCATCAATAGCTCACGCTGATCACTTACACGATCCTGGTCTGTATCTGTAAACCGTAAAATTTTATCCTTACATGCCAGGTAGATACGATCCTGGTGATCCACTTCGAGATTCATACCATCCAGAATACTGTCGGCATATATGCTCCAGGTTATTTTGCCCTGGTCCTCCTCTCCCACCATAATACGATCAAACGCCGGACCGCTATAATCACTGAGTGGTGTGTGCGTATGTGTTTCTAAAAGGTATATCAAACCCTTGCTATCAATCGTGAGACCTATGGGAGTACCTATATCAGGCGATGAAGCTACCAGGTGAAGATCAAGATCTGGATCCATAACAGTAAGCAGATCAGTGGTTGTTTCCTGGTCTGAACAACAGACAAAACTAAAGCTAATCAGAAGGAGGCTCAGATAGATTGGAATCTGGCTAAGTGGGGTCCGGAAGATCCTGATCTCGTAATAAGAAGTCATAATTTGTTTGCCCTGAAATGATCTCTTGAAAGATAGCAATTATCATATGGGTCTCTGGCCCGAGGTTTGATGATCTTAGCTTTGGAATAGCCATCGTTAAATAAATTAAAATCTTGCTTGCGAATACTTCAAAGGGGAATATTTTCATTGATATTAGCGGTATGAAATCAGTACTTGCGCAACTGCTTTTATGGACGGTGTTTCTGTCCGGACCCTTATTTGGACAGAGTGGAAATCCTACGTCCGCGGACCTAAAGGTAAGAGTGACTGCCATGGAGCCTGGAGCGGGATCGATCGTAGCTTGTCTGGTCAGTGAATCGTCCCAGTTTTTACATACATGCCAAGACTCCATCAAAGTATCGGCCGAGGATGGCAATGAGCAAATGATTGTCTTCAGGCACGTACCTGCCGGTCAATATGCCATTTCAATTTTTCAGGATCGGAACAATAATCAGACGTTGGATGCTAACTTCTTAAAGATCCCCAAGGAACGCTTTGGGTTTTCAAATAACCCAAGATTAAAAATGGGTGGACCGCAATATGAAGATTGTAGCTTCACCAAAGGACCAGGCACGGATTCCCTGACGATCGAATTACGTAAACTCTTTTAGTGCCGTGACTCCTTTTACGTCAGAAATTCGAAACCAGGAGGAACTTGCCTTTTCCGCAAACAAATGATACTATTTTTTGGTTATCTCGGATATGCGGGGTTAATTGAGTCAAATCTTATTAAAAAACAAAACATAAACATGAGAAGAATAGCTAAAGCAGTTTGGAAAGGATCAGGAAAAGATGGGTCTGGTACTCTTACGACACCTCAGAGTGGAGTATTCGACGAACTACCCTATTCCTTTACCACCCGATTTGAAAATGAAGATGGTACTAAAGGCACCAATCCTGAAGAACTGGTTGCTGCCGCACATGCAGGTTGCTTCGCGATGGCATTGAGTTTCCAATTGCAGGGAGCAGGCTATACAGCAGATAGTCTTACTACCGATGCTGTCCTGACGGCTTCTAAAGATGATAAGGGATGGAAGGTGGACAAAGTAGTCCTGAAGCTCGAGGCTAAAGTACCTGGAATAGAAAGCGAAGAATTTGAAAAATTGGCCGGTAATGCGAAAGCTGGATGCCCCATTTCCAGACTCTTAAATTGTGAGATTGAACTGGAAGCCACACTGGTATAAGTACATCTGTAGAGAAACTTTCTATTATAAAGCCATTTCGCCTACCAGGAAATGGCTTTTTTATTTGCAGTCGTAGTTCCTTTACGATTGATTTAGTACTTTCTGGTGCTTTTTCAATCTAAAAAAATGAACTGCTATGAAATTTAAGTCTTGCCTTAGAGTTTGTCATCTGTTTATACTCTCAATATCTACCCTTCTGGTGTCGGGTCAGGCGGGTGAGTGGGTTGATCTATTCGATGGAAAAACGCTGGATGGATGGTCGATTAAGAGTGGTACCTGTACATATCATGTGGAGGATGGAGCTATAGTGGGAACCACGGTGCTGGGGAGTCCTAATACATTTTTATGTACAGATCGCACTTATAGCGACTTCGTACTTGAGTTTGAAGTCATGTGCGACCCTGAATTAAACTCCGGTGTACAATTCAGAAGCATTGCCCCTGAGGGAGAAACCGTGTTTATTTTCAGAAACAATGAAGGTGACGTTTCAAAAAGAGAAAATCATGCCGGTCGTCTTTACGGCTACCAGGTAGAAATTGCACGTCAAAGTGGTGGGGCTGCCGGAGGAGTGTATGATGAAGCACGTCGGGCTTTTTTCCTGGATCGACCTGAGCCAGGTTCTGATGCATCAAAAGCATTCAAGGATGATGGCTGGAACCAATACCGGGTTGAAGCGATAGGTAATCATATTGTGACGTATGTCAACGGTCAAAAGTGTGCTGATTTCTTTGATGATATGACCTACGAAGGAATTATTGGTCTCCAGGTACATTCTATCCGGGCAGAAACAAATCCCGAATACCAGGTACGTTGGAAGAATATTAGGTTGATGGAGAAATAGGTGGCTCTGCCGGACTGTTGGATTAGGACGAGCAATATTTGCCGCGATATGTTCAAGATTGTACTCCTTGCTTCGGAGAATCGAATGAAATCAGTTGATGGCAACAACTACACAATTGTGCAATCCAGATAAGACACGAGGATGATAGTCGCTATATTTTAGCACCCCATAAGGCTTCCCTCGCATGTCCTTTCAAAGAAAAATAAAACAGACATTAAGCAACTCTAGGCAAACCGTTCTGCGTGCTTCGTGATCCCTAGGTTCATAGAAGATACGGACGGTACTCCTGTCGGCACCATTTGATATGTTGTGCTGGTCCTTGTATTGGCTCTGTGAAACAAATGACTCATTAGTGAGAATCCCAAACACTTTCTTCAGGTAATTAGGGAGTAATCGGTCTTGGAGCAGATAGAATGGGCCCTGCCCTTACCCAGGTAAATTAGCTACTACATGTGTCGTCAAATAGCATGGATATCTACCAGCACGACTTTCTCAATAGCTGGCAAGCATTGGTTTCAAATAAGTGCCGTATCAGAATTCTGATAAATAGTGAGGGGATAATATCTCTGAATGATCCAGGAATAATCACACTCAAATGAGGTTCCATAACATGTCCTTTCTGATAGAATTGCGAAAATTACTACCATGATGTACCATCACATCTACTGACTTTCAGACTAATTGATAACTATAAATACACAGCACCTGAAACCAATTTACCCAAATTCGAAACCAATTTACCCATTTGTCCAACTTATCCATTCTAATTTTATCGATAGAAACTATTCTAAATTTTTCTAAAAGATTTAATCATGCGTACAACTACACTCCTCTTCCTGACTTTAATGATAACCACATTTTCCATATCTGCCCAGGATAAAATTTCTTGCGAGGAATTGACACAATTGGTGGCAAAAGACCTCGCTATATGGAATGATCGGACTCCCGAGCGAGCAGGTGAAATATACCATAAGGACTGTATTTCTATCGGTGACTTCAAAGGTCTTCAGGGACGAATAGAAAGCATAACAAAAACCCTGGCTGCGAACCCGAAACTTGTTATTACTGCCAAAGATATTATCTGCGGAGATGATGTGGTTACGGTACATTTTGAAAGCAGTGGCTATAACACAAAATTTGGTGTTGAATTTAATACGACTGGGATCTACTCCGTATATATAAAAGATGGTAAATTTTGGAAAATGAGTAGTGAACTGGACATCCTTACTCCATTGATGACTGCGGGGTACATGCTAACTCCTCCAAAAGGTCTAATGAAGTCATCTGAACCAAAGAACTAGAATAGCATGACAAAATCTATGCTATCTCTGGTTCAATCCATTCTTCTCCTGTGTGGCTAGTTATATCAAGGAAAATGTCCTCCGACCATTAATCTGGCTACCCATAGATACTTGGTCGGACAAATTGAAAATGATCAAAAAACTATCATCATAAATTGAAGAAAATGAAGCAAGTTCTTATTTCAGGGACAAGTAAAGGCATTGGTTTAGAAACTGCAATTGCCTTTGGTCGAGCGGGGTACAAAGTGTTTGCAACTATGCGTGATCTCGATAAAGCCTCTGATTTGCAGCAAGCAATTAAAGACGAATCATTGGATGTGACCATTGCGAGAATGGATGTCGACTCCGACGATTCCGTCACAAAATGTATCGATGATATCATTCAGAAGCATGGTTTCATTGATGTGCTTGTTAACAACGCTGGAATTGAACGACATGGCTCTATAGAAGAAATGACGATGGATGATTTTCAAGACATTATAAATACCAATTATTTTGGAGTGCTACGCTGCACGAAAGCATTATTACCGCTCATGCGGAAAAACAAGAAAGGATTCATAATAAATGTGGCTTCAGTAGCTGGTCATATTTCTAATAGTCCATTAGGTGGTTATGCTGCCAGCAAGTATGCCCTTGAGGCAATTAGTGAATCACTGGCACAGGAAGTTAAACCTTTCAATATCAAGGTTGCCATTATAGAACCAGGTATCATCAATACCCAAATGTCTCGAGATATCACTGTGCGATCTGGTTCAATATATCCACACTCCAAGCGACTTGCAGGTCTTTTTGCCGCTTCTCTAAAAACACCAACTTCTCCGACACTAGTGGCGGACAAGATTCTGGAAGTTGCTGAAAGTAAGACCTATAAATTGAGACATCCCGTTGGGCCCGATGCAGCGCCATTTATGGCATGGCGTGCGTCCATGAGCGATGAAGAATGGATAGAGTGGAATGCGATGTCTGATGAAGATTGGTACGATGCAGTGGAACAAATGTTTGGCTTGAATGCGAGGGGTTATTAAGTGGAAAACTTTATGTGCTGTAAAGGGAAAAGGATATTTCCAATGAGTCCGTCTATTCACTGAATTGAACTCAATGAGACAATTGCTTGAAATAATTAGGTTAATGCAGCTACTAGTAACTTAAACTTAGATCGAATTTTCTTTCTCGAATCATCCATCCTAAAATGAAAACATGAACCTTTCAAGATTTATCTTCCTTCTGATCTTCATTTTCCCTCAATACCTAAATGGTCAAATAATAATTAATGAAGTGCTTCCTGACCGATCATACGGAAGAACTAGCGTAAAGGTTGAGTACTCACGACCTTATCCGCTGAACTATCATGTAGTCAATAGGGCAATCAGTTCTTTGAAGTTAGTTTTAAGGATGGTAATTATTTGGTGCAAATTGATTTAGAAAGAAGTTAGAATCAATGACGACTCCATATTGTTCTGTCGAATCCAGGCTTACCCGAGGGAAATAGGCATCGGAGTAATCTTTGTAGTTAAATAGCACTACCTCTCAGTTACGTGGTAGGCAGAACCCTGAGAAAGCGAGACAAAATCCATGTTCGTTACCATATCGTGATAACAGGTATCAAAAACTTAATCGATCCAGACTCCCTGCATTAATCTTCCGACACAAATTTCGTCACCGTATTTTCAATAGGATCCAGTGATTGTAAGTATGTGTGGATCGCTCCCAGATCTTCCTCCGTCATACCGGCATACATGATCCAGGGCATCATGGTTTGAAATTCTCCCCCATTCACTGCATGTGGGACATAGGTGGAGTCTGCATAGTTCTTAAATAGTTGAATAAACTCTTGTTTACTATACTTTAGTCCTGTGGTGGGCTCAGGTGTCAGGTTGGCGCTGGAGACGACTCCAAAACCAGGCAGAATGAAATCCATACCTCCTCCATATTCTGTTCCCGGTATTTTATTACCCTTGTCATCCATTTTGGAGTGGCATTCCACGCAACCAGCTGCGTTGGTTAGGTAGGCGCCGTACGCCAATTCATTAGACTTAGGA
>JAUILM010000241.1 GCA_030432855.1 Bacteroidia bacterium | reverse complement strand
TCCAGGAAGTAAAAAATAGAGGCCTCTCTCTTTTAATTAAGCCAGATCGTCAGGCAGTTGCCAGGGACATTCCAAAGTATCGGATTCGATCACAGGAGTCCATCTCATGGCAAGAAGATAATCGGGAGGTCGAAATTAGTGCGACTCAGCTAAGTGCAATCAGTAACTATCGGGAGATTGAGTCGCAAGGAAATATAATCGGATATCACACAAATTATGGCGTAGGAAAGATTGGAATCCTAGGCATCGAGTCATCATATCTGCTGCTCCTGAATGAAATGGAAGATAGTTATCAGAAAATATGGACTGATTTTCTCTCTGTTTTTTACACGCCTATTGTCGAATCAAGTATTATACAAACACCCACTTGGAATTTTGAAAACACCTCGATTCCAGTCCATGTTATTACACCAGAAGAGAAACCTCAACTGATATTGAATGACAGTATCAGAGTTGCCATGCATGAATCTCCATTCGTTTCCAGCTATTATTCAGCAAAAACCTTTGCTGAGGAAGGTTGGCATAATTTACGTCTGTCAGCTGATACGATAAAGCATTGGTTCTACGTCCATCCTGACTCAACCTGGCAAGTACTGAGAAGCCAAAATTTGAAACTTATCAATGAGGGAGCCGAAGCCATTAGCTCAGACGGTGGGCATATGGAAAAAGTGCCCATACCATGGTACTATGGATTTCTGCTTTCAATTCTCGGATTTGGGCTTTTGTGGCTTGACGAACGTCTTAATGACTAAACCGGCAAGGCCGTTACTACCATCTTGGCCTGATGCCCGGAGCATAAGGGTGACGCATATTTTCGTAGTACTCCAATGAATGAGCAGGTTTTTCATATTCTGCTCCTATGGGAAGTCCGGAAAACTGCTGAAAATACAAGACACAGGAATTCCTCCACAAAATCGCTTCATTCACCTGCCTTTCCAGCATCATATTCACATGTTCCCATCGGCCTTCGTCAATCAACCCTTCCAAGTCCTGCCACTTGTCGTGCATACCCTTTGCAGCCTCTACACCCGAATAGTATCGGAAGACGATCTCATCCCATAGGGTCCGACCCGATTTCGTCTTGAAATCCCAGGGTAGATGATGAAACCAGAGGAGATATTTTTCATCGATAGTTTCTGGATCGTTAAAGAAAGGTTGGGCTCCGGGAAAATACTGACTAATGGCATCACTACCGGATGCAGTGCGATCAAAGCCAATACCCTCACTATCAGCTTTATGGTAGTAAACCGACGTCCAGTCAGCCCTTGGCATTTGACTCACCCACGGCCCGGGACCATAGTGATGACCAGGACCCATTATATGGTGCAGTCCCAGGGGCGTCATGTAGTCCACCAGGTTTTCGTGCGATTCCATCATAATGCCCGTAACCGATTGAACTACCTCTGGATCATTTGAAAAAGTACACCGTGTCCACTCCTCGGCAATCTCCTCTGCACTCAATGTATGATCCCAGGCCAGACGACCAAATACATACCAGTTGGATTGGCCGAACAGGTGGCCCGTCCAATTACGATCATTCCCAATATTTGACACGCCCGCCATACCGGTGGTCTCAAAAGGATCGACCGAACCATCCAGAACCCGTGCTACCGAAGATCCCTGTCCCCGGGCATAGGTGTCAGCGTCCAGCACCTCTTTATAAAGTGGCCCCTGATACACTAAATGCGTGCCTTGTCCCAGGTACTCCTGCGTGATCTGAAACTCCATCATGGGAGCCGTCTCCTTCAAAGCGCCAAACAATGGATGAAAGGGTTCACGGGGCTGGAAGTCAATCGCCCCGTTCTTTACCTGAATTAATACATTGTCCCTGAACTCCCCATCCAGCGGTACAAATTCATTGTATGCTTGCTTAGCCCGGTCTTCGGGCTCTTCATTGCTGTAGACAAAGGCACGCCACATCACGATGCCACCATGGTCCTTTACGGCGTCCGCCAGCAGATTGGCACCATCGGCATGTGATCGGTCATAGTTTTGTGGGCCCGGTTGACCCTCTGAATTGGCTTTCACAAGAAAACCTCCGAAATCAGGTACATATTTATAAATCTCATCCACCTTTTCATGCCACCAGTTGATGACCGTTTCATCCTGGGGATCAGCTGTTTCCAATCCTCCTAACTCGATGGGGGCACTGAAACGGGCCGTCAAGAACACTTTAATGCCATAGGGACGGAATATATCTGCAAGTGCCTTCACTTTTTCTAAATAATACGGGCTGAGTACCAGGGCATTTGCATTGACATTGGTCAACACGGTGCTATTGATACCGATGGAAGCATTGGCACGGGCGTACTGGGTATACCGGGGATCGATAAGCTCTGGCAATCTATGCCAGTCCCAAATAGAAAAACCTGCATATCCACGTTCTACGGTTCGATCCAGATTGTCCCAGTGATTAAGAATTCGTATATCAATTCTGGGGCTCGACTGAATGGCTAAACTGTCTATACTTTCATGCATTTGCATCTTTCTCAAGAAGTGATAGACACCATACAATACACCGATGTCAGTATTAGCCGTAATCACGTTGATCAATCTTCCATCAGCCTCTACGGTACTGATTGCAAACCCCTCATCTCCCAGGCTATCATAGGCCACCTGAGTGCTGAGTTGCCGAAGAAAAGGATCACTATCCTTTTTCCCTGCAAGTAGCATACTACCACTAAGTGTAGATCCCAGCTCATTAACATCGACTCCCAGCATACCTGACAAACCTTCTTGTAACTCCTTCCGTACGATATCCATAGTAGGTGAGGTACCGTATACTTTCCAACCCTCAATGCCGCTGCGATAGTCCTCCAGAAGACTGGCATCATCAATAGCATCAAATCGCAACCAAAGTCGGTAGCCGTCCTCTGCCATAGCAGCGTGGATAACCATAAAACAGAGAATTGCCTGCAGAACAATGAATTTGGTACGCATGATTTTACTTTACTGTGCTAAGACCAAAATTGGTCAAATAAATGATGATCCCGTGGTCAGTCCTTCGAAATATCGCTCATCGAATTTATGCAATCGATTGAAAAAGTAAAATTTCTGAGTATATTTCTCACACACTAAAGAGAAATAAGCATGAAACGCAGCGTCCTCACACTGGCAACAGGTCTACTCTTTTTGAGCATACTATCTGCTCAAGATCTAAATCTTACACCTTCCAGGGTATTCGCCTGGGATGATTTGCCGGCCGAACAAAATGATAACAGAATTACACGGCATATTTCCGAGGGCTCGACCACACACCTGGCATACTTCGAAATGCAGGCCACTACTATCAATCCGCAAAAAATGGCCCATGCAGGCCACACTTATGATGATCTGGAAGAAATTATCATTGTGACTGAAGGAGAAGTAGAAGTCACCATAGAAGATGAAAAAAAGGTACTGGGGCCCAATTCGATGGCGTTGATATTGCCTGGTGATAAACACGGATTTCAAAATGTGGGGAATACTCCAGCCACCTACTTCAGTATAAAATATCGATCAAAGGCTCCTATGGATTTATCTCGAGGGAAACTATCAGGAGGCTCTTTTTGGGTTGATTTCGAAGACCTTGAGTTTAAACCTCATGAAAATGGCGGCCGGAGAGATTATTTCGATCACCCTACTGCTATGTGTGAGTCTTTTGAAATGCACGTGACAGACCTTAGAGCCGGTGTTGAAAGTCATCCACCCCACACGCACGTTGTAGAGGAAATCGTGCTTATCACAGCTGGCGACGTCTCCGTACATATTGATGGGGATGACACCGAAACAAAGTCAGGAGATCTGGTATTCCTTGATTCAAATGTTCCGCATTCCGCTGCCAATATTGGGAAAACAACCTCTCGTTACTTCGCTTTTCAATGGAAGTAAGCATGCAGTACTAAAGGAATCGTACCTTTCACTATGCGACTACTTCAAGGCATAGTGTTGGTTTTGCTTTTGCCAGGCATTCAGGCCTGTAAAGAAACTCCAAATAATGCCCCTTCGTCTATAGTGTTTGTACCTGTGGCAAGCCCTTCGAATGCAGGGGGTCAAAGTCAGCTTCATGTAAGCCCTGATGACCATTTGTATCTCTCATGGATTGAGTATATATCGGACACTAGTGTAGAACTGCGCTATGCCCGATGGGACACTACCCAGTGGGACTACATCCGGACGATCGACCGGGGAGGGTCTGATTGGTTTGTTAATTGGGCAGATATGCCATCGATCGCACAGTTCTATCCCGATCGAAACCGCCTTGTTGCCCATTGGCTGCAGTATAGTGGTCCGGGATCGTATGACTATGATGTCATGGTATCATCGTCCTCCAACGCGGGATTAAACTGGTCATCAGGTAGTCGCTTGCACCGGGACACAACCCAAAGTGAACATGGGTTTGTATCTATGATGGCATTGGATGATAATCAAATCTGTGCCATCTGGCTTGATGGCAGAGAATCACAATCCGGCACCGATCATACGGATCACCAGCATACGGGTGCGATGTCCCTACGATCTACTTTCATTTCAGATACTGGATTTACTTCCAGGGAATATTTGCTGGATAACAGAGTTTGTGATTGTTGCCAGACAGATGCCGTGTATGCTGAAGGGCAAATATTAGTAGTATACCGTGATCGTTCTGAAACGGAAATACGAGATATCTCAATGGTCCGTCACAATGGAAATCAGTGGGAAAAACCGGTACAGATCGGTCAGGATGCCTGGCGTATTGGAGGATGTCCGGTGAATGGGCCTGCAATTGCATCTGGGTACGGTAAGGTGGCTGTAGCCTGGTACACTGAAGCAAATGAACATCCTAAAGTTCAACTGGTCTTCTCAGAAGATATGGGTGCGACATTTAGTGCCCCATTAATCGTCGACGATGAGCATCCACTGGGTAGAGTAGACATAGCGTTTTACGATGCAGAAAATGTGCTGATTACCTGGATGAAGCCAAAAGGTGAGCAGGCATGCATTATGGCAAAAATGATTTCTATAGATGGAAATGCATCTGAAGAATTCTGCCTAGTTGAAAACTCGGCTTCACGTCAAAGTGGGTTTCCAAGACTGGCGCGCTCAGCTGGTCAACTCTTCATTTCATTCACAGAGGTATTGGAAAGTCAAACCACGCGGGTGCAGACAGGTATCATTGATGTTAGTCCTTAGATCTAACTCTTATGGCTTGGTTGGGCGTCACAATGATATTCATGCAAATATCATGATCCTCTCTCGGCAACTCATCAACATATTGGAAATCATACGCCACGCCTATTTTTACAGCTTGCGGATATCTCGCGAGAAAGCGATCATAGTATCCGGCACCATAGCCTAGCCGAACCCCATTTTGATCAAATGCGAGACCCGGTATGATCATATACGAGTATGGTCCCTCATAAATCACACCATCCGCCTGAAATTGAGTGCCAAACATACCGGGAGACATGGGAAGTTTAGGCTCATAAATGAAATTTTCCAATTGCCGATCCGGCAAAGATTTGCTCGACACCACCTGCAAATCACGTCTGAGAAGATAGTTGATCAAAGAGGTAAGGTTGATCTCTTTACCCATGGCAAAATAGAGATGTACAGGAAAGGAGGCATCGCTCCGAATCAATTTAGATAGACGCGCACACACCCCCTCTGAAGCTTTCATCTGTGACTCAGGATCTATTTCATCTCTTCTAACCATCAGTTCCTTACGCCAGACTGATTTTTCCTTCATAGGTATACGACAAGGCTATTTTCAGGGTTTCAAAGATGTGCATATCCTTCCATTAAGAAAAGTTTAACATCCAGAAAATCATGAAGTTAGTTTGCGGTGAAGACTGGATGGATCCTCTCCTTAAATTCTTTATTAATCGATAGAATCCAACCATTCGTCTTTATGCATGCAATTAATAAAAATGAAGTCAGTTATTAGTACAGCCTGGATGCGGAAAACCTACTGCGAAGCCTTACCCTGTCTTCTTGGATCCTAATCGGGCGGACTAAAATGTGGATCGGATTTTGTTTTTCAGTCATATGAAGTATGTCACAGTCTGCCAATTTTGGATCTGAATCAATAGGCAAGTTGCTCAAACAACAAGCAATACCTGCATCGGTAGGTATTCTTATCATGTCTATCTACGGCATAGTAGATACTATCTTTGTAGGTCGGTATGTGGGTTCTATGGGTATTGCAGCTATCACAGTTGTCATGCCCATCGGCTTCCTGATCAGTGCCCTGGGTATGGCAATTGGAGTAGGTGGAGCATCGATTATCTCCCGGGCTCTGGGAGAAGAAAATACTGAGAAAGCGAATCACGCATTTGGAAATCAAATTGTGCTGACACTGATCCTGGGTGTTGGATTCAGCATATTGTGTTACTTTTTCATTGAAGAGGTTCTCGTGTTATTTGGCGGTCGAGGTAATATTCTGGAGCCAGCTATCGAGTACTTCGAAATTATACTGATTGGGATTCCTTTCTTAGCCTGGGCTATGTGCGCCAATAATGTAATTCGTGCCGAGGGATTTCCCCGGGTAGCGATGTATACACTGATTGTGCCAGCCTTTGCAAATCTTATCCTGGACCCGATTCTAATAGTAGGACTGGGTTGGGGCATCAAAGGTGCTGCCTGGGCAACTACCGTTGGCTACATATCGAGTGGACTATATGCAGTCTATCATTTTCTCTATGGAAAGTCTAAAATGCATGTGAGTCCGTCACAGTATATACTGCACAAACCCATTGTACAGGAAATTTCTGCCATCGGCTCTGTCACCTTAGCGAGACAGGGTACGATTGCAGTACTGTATATAGTGTTGAACAATGCACTCTTCAGGTACGGCGGAGAGCTCAGTATTTCGACCTGGGGGATCATCAATCGTGTAATGATGTTTGCTAATTTTCCAGTACTGGGCATCACGCAGGGTTTTGTCCCTATCGCTGGATTCAATTACGGGGCGAAACTGGGCGACCGGGTCCTGGAAGTGATTCAGACCGCTATCAAATATGGTACAGCAATTTCGCTGGTCCTATTTTCTGTCATTATGGTTTTAGCGCCTCAGTTTGTTCAGATATTTACCACGGATGAAGCTATGCTCAATCAGACTCCTCAGGCTCTTCGAATGACATTCCTGGCGACTCCACTCCTGGCCATTCAGCTGATCGGTCCGGCATATTTTCAGGCCATTGGGAAAGCACTACCTGCATTATTTCTGGCACTTACTAAGCAAGGATTTTTCTTGATTCCACTCATCCTGATTCTGCCTCTATTTATGGGTATTAATGGTGTCTGGATTTCCTTTCCTATCGCTGATCTATCGGCTGCAATTGTAAGCTTCCTCTACCTGCGAAAATCTACCAAAGACTTTGGAAATCTTTCACTGATTCCACGCCGGCATATATCGCACTATCTTATGACCTGGCTCTCGTAGAAGATGTTGGTAAAGTATCGTAATTTTACGGTATGAGAATACAAGCTCTTTCCGGATCCATAATAATGGTCTTGTTACTAACCCTGCCACTAGCCTGCGGTTCTCTGGATACAGATGAACAAATTAACGACAGGATAGTGAAAGACAATGTACTGGGTCGCAGGAGCTTTATAGGACCCGGTCAATCCATTATGGAATTGAGAGACCATGGAAATTACTTCGTGATTGAGCTGTTTGTACCCGGTCGCTCACCACAGCAAGTTCAACTCATATCCTTATCTGAAGGGCGATATAGTAACAATGGATTTGAATTAGTAAAGCAAGGTACCGGATGGATCTTACGAGACAATCTTGGATCGACACGAGTCTTTTACCCCGCCTTCCGCTATGCTGGCATCTTATCGGATCATGCTGCGTATCCCACCGGAGAAGTGCTTCTATTTCTGGCGCAAACTGAAGAAGGTCATCAATTCCTTCTCACACCAAAAGTACTTAGTTCACCGGAAGCCAGAAGTAGTGGGCTGTATTACATCCTAAAAGGCAGAGATGCTGATGGAAACAAGACAGACCGTACTGTTTATGAGCTATTTGAGGAAAGGACCAATCAAACACTCATGTGTCTTGAGGTCATCGGTAGTGATTTGGTTCGTATTGGTCAAAACTGCAATGTGGATAT
>JAUILM010000240.1 GCA_030432855.1 Bacteroidia bacterium | reverse complement strand
TACCGGTGTCAGATCGGTCATAAGTGATTGAGGTAAGACCGTCTTTGATGCGATATCTGACATGGCAAATGTTTGAATGATATTACCTACCAATTTCAGCTGTACCTCGGTCTGCGTTTCATTGGCCAGTAAACCCACTACCTTGCTGCCATCCTTCAGAGTCAATTCGATGGTCTCATATCCGAAACTCACCCCCTCACCGGGATATATGATCGATCGGAATAAGCCTTCACGATCCATTTTATTACTGATCTCTGTCAGGGCCGGACCAAAATCTACCCCCTCACTACCGTACTTATGACAGGTGGCACAATAGGTAGAAAACACATTGGCTCCTTTTTCGGCACTTCCGACCGTAGCTACCAAAACCCTAAGTGGAGGCAGATCTTTTTGTGCTCCGGATGCCGGACGTTCGAGGTATTTCTCTGCCTCATCACGAATGCTTTGACGATATACACTAAATAATATCGAACCTGCCAGGGGTTTTAGTTCAGTGGGAAATTCTGATGATGCCACTGTTTCTAAGAGGTGGTTTTCACCTCCCCATGAACTACCGAGCACCTCCACAGCGGCACGTCGAACTGCCATTTCCAAATTTGCATCCAGGACTACTTTCTTAAGCAGGGCCATACTCTCCCCGTTATGTGAGGATCGCATGGACTGTATCATTTGTACGGCTGCATCGGGCTCGTCGTAGATCCTCTTTTCAATAGCATTAAAAGCATCGAATCCTGCCGGATCTGTCAGGACACCCATCGCTTCCAATCCGATATCCGGATTGGCGGCATCAGCGCTCCAGGACAACAACCAATCCACCTTATCTTTTTGCTGATACTTCTTTATAAGATCAACCGCTTCCCAGGACGGCTTGTCCTTACTCAATACTTCATTCAGGGCCTGAGTGATCCCGGCACCAACGGTAATATTTTCTGCATCTATCTGTTGCAGGGCCAGGAGAATAATATCCTGACGCTGGGTATGATCCGTATCTAACAATTTGATCAGATGTGAATTTTTCTCGGGTCCAAAAAAATCAAACGCCCGAAAGTATCTGAGGCGATCAGACTGAGAAGTAGATCGATCTTCGATCAAATCTGCCAGCAATGGTAACGCAGCCTCCGTGCGGGATCTCCACACAATGTCCCGGTTAGTTCCTTCATTCCATGAGGCTCCCACCTGACTCAACCAGGCATCGAAGCAAAGATCCCATTCCCCATTGGCACCAATCCCCAGTGCTTCCAGATACCACCGGTCACCTTCATATTTAGATGCGAGATCGGACCAAATAGCAGCTTTTTCGGCCCCTTTCTCATAGCGGAGTGCAATGGCCATCTCCCTCAATACTTCTGGTGATGATTCATTACTCATTCCTCTCAACACTTCGATGATGTCCATGTCAGACTGTCTTGCCATGCGAAGCGCAGCCACCCTGATGTCCGGATTTGCATCAACCAATCCTTGGCGGATGTATTTTGTACTTTCAGGGGTCTTAGCCAACAACCATAAGGCTCTCACTCTAGAAGTCGCATCACTTTCATTGGTAAAAATCTCGGTCAATGAAGACTCGGCTTCGGTCAGTTGATCATGAACCATATGCCAGGCATCGAATCGCTCACTTTGATTGGCACTGCCAATGCGTTCCATTGCCATTGACAGGGTCATGTTGGTATTGGTAGGCTCGTACTTGTGCCCTTTCGGTGCCACACGATAAATGCGACCTTTTTCGCGATCCCCGGCAGCACCACCCCCTACGATTGGATCATACCAGTCCGCCACAAAAAGTGAGCCGTCAGGTGCAATGGAGACATCCACCGGTCTAAACCACTGGTCATGATCACTGTGCAGGATGGGTTGTATACTCGCTTTGTAGCCGGCCCCATCCTTCTCCGTGATATAGGCTCGGACGACGTTCGGACCAGCATCAGCATGAATGAGGTGATTTTGAAATCGCTCAGGAAGGAGGTCCCCTTCGTAAGCCAGTATTCCAGCGGGTGACCCGGCGCCGGTATATAGCATGTTGGGTACTACACCCGGATCATTTTGATGCCAGTGCCGGATGGGTATGGAATCATGCATACCTACTCTGGGACGGGACCAAAATGCACCCGTCAGTTCATCGCGGTAGCCAAAGTTTCCATATTCCATTACGTAGTTGATTCTTACTCCCTTATTACCGTCATCATCATTATCAGACTGCCAAAGTGTGCCGAAAGCGTCAATATCCACTTCATAATTGTTTCGGAAGTTATGGCCCAGGACTTCCAGGTTCTCTCCACCTTCATCAAAGCGGAATACCATACCGCCGTGAAAAGGCTGACCATGGCTATTGATCACATATCCGGACCGATCCTTAATCGGTGAGCCATCCTTTTGCAATACCCGTATACCGGCATTTCCATAGTTGAAATAGTACTTGCCATCCGGACCAAACACAACGGAGTGTGCCGAATGATCTCCTGGTCCACCCATACCGGTGAAAATCGTATCCTTTGATTCGGGCATATCATCACCGTTTTCATCTGTGAATACCAACAAATTGGGACTACGGGAAACAAAAACCCGCGAGCCAAGGACCGCAATACCCAGGGCAAGATGTACATCATCGCCCTGATAGAATATGGTCTTCTTGTCCGCTAGTCCATCTCCATCGGTATCTTCCAGGATGCTAATTTTCCCACCCGATTCTTTTTGCTCAGACTCCGGCACATCATAATTGTACGACTCACAGACCCATACCCTCCCCCGGGCATCGACCGTCAGGTTGGTGGGATTTACTACCATAGGCTCTGAGGCAAATAAAGTCACCTCAAGGTCATCCGGTGTCTGCAGAGCTTCCACCGCATGTTCTGAGGATTGACGTTCTTCCAGAGAAAGGCTCAGGTAATGCGCAAAGGCATCATCTGACTTTTCGAGTGCATCATCGTTGGACTCACAGGATGCCAAGAGTAAAAGACAGGAAGCAAATAATAAGAAATTCTTCGCCGGCAATCTGAAGTTCATATCTATACCTATTGAATAAGACCCTCCAAATTACGGAATATGCAAATCTTCGGTATGTCGATCTGTTTGCGATCGAAGGAACTTGTAGCAGTCAATACTCAGACGAGTATTATGGAGTAGTCTACTTCAGCCCATATACTGCCAAATCATAAATAATTTGGAGATCATTTTCATCCATCCCCACATTCCAGGCCCAGCTACGATGAGAAATAAAGCCACTACCCGGCCTTTTGTGAAAAGATTTCATCCAACCAGTCACCCGGTCAAATTCATCTATGGCAAGTGGGGTAATATCGTCATCCATTTTCACTACAGCACCCGTAGACTTAGACCATGTGGGTATTCCCATATTGAGTCCCAACCGGGTGGGTCTACAATAATAATTTCCACCTTCCTGCGGATTAGTAAATGTAATATCAAGAAGCTTGCAGCCTGTTTCAACATCACGGCGAAAAAAACCATTATCACCCAATGCGAAAAAGTTTGGAACCGTGCCTGTCCAGACTACTTTACCACCTTTTTCCAAATACTTTCGAAACAAACCAGCTGTAGGATTTCCACCGATCAGCGTATCGGGAATAATGGGAAGTGCAAAGACAATAACACTGGAGACACCATCATCGACTCTTTCCTGGATAAAGGAAATTAACTCCCGGTCATTGAGTTGACTAAACCCCTTTTCCAACAGGAAAGGCACTATTTGAGGATTTGCTACGAGACTTGTCATTTCCGTCAAGGAATCCGGCATATACACTTTCAGCAATCCTGGCACCCCTTCTTCCAGGGCATATAGATACCCATCATCACTTCCAAAATAAATGATGTCTTGATCCAGGACGGGTGATGAAAATATTTCTTCACCTACACTATATTTAAATATTTCCTCCCCAGTCTCTTTATCCAGACAATAGAGATAACCATCAGCACACCCATAAAAAAGTCGGTCCTGATAAATCAGCGGTTTAGTGTAGACATGACTTCCATTTTGATGATTCCATTTCTCCTGCCCGGTCTGCAGATCTAAAGCACAAACAAGATTGTTAGTGGACCAGCCCACAAATACCGTCTGGTCGTCTATCGTATTTGCCATGGCCCAGGTACTGCCATAGGTCCACCGCCATTTTTCCCTTCGAGTTTCTATATCGACAGCATATGTTTTCCCATCTCTCGATCCAAATACCAGGATTCCATCTTTGATGGTTGGACTATCGTAATTACCCCGCTTGACATCGGCAAATGGATCATCAGGATTCGGCTTGGCCCCATCCGTTTCAAATTGCCATAGTACGGATCCGGTCTTTTTATCGATTACATGCAGTTTACCATCATTGGCCGGTTGGTATATCACATCATGCTGTATGAGCGGAGAAGCCCGGATTCTCCACCCCACTCTATACTTCCAGATCTCCTTCCCGGTAGCCACCTCGAGTGCATACAGATGTCCGTCACCGGAAGGCACATAGACCACCTCCCCCTCCACTACAGGTCCTGCCGTAAACACCTTCCATCCTCCGATGGGTGAAGGCAGTGTATTCTCCAATTTCCTCGACCACTCCAATTTTCCAGTGTGCTTCTGGATGGCAAGCACTTCTTCTTTCCGATTGATCACAAACACATGCGATTGAGAGGTGACCGGAGTGCTGTTGATAGCACTTCCGGTCATATACTCCCACTGATAGGTTCCCACACCCTTCTTCAGGCAGTAAACAGTGCCCGCACTATTGGCCAGATAGATATTATCCCCGTCAATACACGGTGCCGAACGGATGGGGCCATCTGTTTTAAACTTCCAGCGCGAGATCATAGACTGACCATGGGAAAGACAACATGTATTCAACAGAACTAAGACAATGAAAAAAAGCCGGCACATTATTTTACACATTTGTGGATTACCTTTAAAAATTATAGTCGCATTACCTGGATTAAGGTAAATCTGATTGGATAGAGTTATGTTTCATGAGGCATGCAGCCGTGTTCAAGTTTGTTCAAGCTGGGATTTTGACAAATGCTTATGTACCATTGACGCCAAATAATAGACATCCATCGTTATACGTATATGGAACATATCGCTGAAGATGATTTACTTAAAAAAGCCATCCTATCGATTGAGGAAAAGTTGCAGTGGGGTAATAGTAAGCAGTGGACCACACCCGACTTTCAAACCCTAAGTGACAAGATCTTCGATGACACCGGAGTGGTGCTTAGTGTCACTACTTTAAAGAGGCTATGGGGTAAAGTGCGCTATGATAGTAGACCTAATCCTGCAACACTTAATGCATTGGCTCAATTTCTTGACTATCCCTCCTGGCAAAACTACTGTGCCATCACCTCCAAACAAGCTGAGCAAGCGCGAAAAGTAAGGATTCCACAGATTCGATTTAAGCGATCCTATGTATTTATGACGGTAGCCCTGATCACCTGCACCTGGCTCTTGCTCACTTTTAAACCGTACAGCTCTACCCCAGACAATGATGACTACTCGTTCACTTCAAAAAAAATGGTGCGAAATGGTGTACCCAACACCGTCATATTTGAATACGATGCCTTAGCGGCAGATAGTGATGACACTATCCTGATACAACAATCGTGGGACAAAAGATTGCAAACACAAGTCTCGAGAGATGCAAAAGTGCATCATTCCATTTACTATTTTCCGGGTTTCTATACGGCCAAATTATTGGTGAACGGTGACATTGTACGCGAGCATCCTTTACTCATCTCGTCCGATGAATGGATCGTGGGTATAGAACAGGAAGGAATTCCTGTGTATTTTCAGGCCCCAGATTTTTTAAAAGAAGGAAAATTGGGGATCGACCCCGAACAAATAATTGATAAAAACATTGCGTTGCAGCCGGTAGCTCCCTGGGTGCATTATAGTTACATACGAGCATTCGAAGACTTGTATACCGATAATTTCACCTTCGAAACGCTTATAAAAAATGATTACAGCACGGGAAGCAGTGCATGTCAATTCAGCCAGGTGCACATTGCTTTCGAGGGAGGTGTATTTATCATCCCCCTTTCCAACAAAGGATGTGTCAGTGGACTGGAGCTGGCAGACTCAAAAGGGGTTAAGCCTGACCCATCAGGTCTGGGTGTAGATTTTTCGTCATGGGTAAAAATCCAATGCACATTTAAAAACCGGAATGGAGAGCTATTCATTAATGATGCAAAGGTATATGATGTATCTCTCGACTTTTCTCCTCAAAAAATCATTGGAGTAAAATACCGATTTCAAGGCACCGGAAGTGTCAAAAGTGTATGCTTTAAAGACGGCAAAGGTGGTGTAGTATTTAATGACAATTTTTCAGAAAATACAATCGCCGGCAATTAGCCATTGACACAAAAAATATAATCAAGATTGTCTGTTTACACTCTCCGAAGCATCATCAGTCGAAAATCCATCGCCTGATTTCCAGGAATTTCAGTGGCTTTTATTACCAGGCGACCGGTACCTTTTTCTAGGGTGATATTTCCCAACTCCTTTACCTTAAAATCCTTCACATAGGAATTATGTCGTGGACTTCTGTCATTTTCCATTCCCGTGAGTGGAGGATCATGTGCTTCATCAATTACTCCCTTCAACGAATTATTTAAAAAGGAAATTTCAAATTGAGAACCCACATCATCTGCCGGGCAGGTATAGTAAAGATCTATCGCATAGTCACCACTCGCCAATACTTCCACATCCCAGTAAATACTATCCTCTGTACTGGTCCAATTTGTGTAGAAAGAACAGTTAGGCCAAATATTTGATCGCTCAATATTACCGGTGCCGATTCCATCCCGGGCCGGGATCTGCGTGTAGATATAGTCGGGATGTCCTACCGGAAATGTACGCAGATCTTTTTCCGGAATTTCACTAAGTACCTCCGCTTCCCATTTATTTTTGCTGGCCACCATGGACGCCAACACATCTGGTTGCTGATCGTTGACAGCCTCATACTGGCCGGGATCGTTAATCATGTCAAACAGGTTATTATGCTGATCCAACAGATATTGCTGACTACGGACACTTACCCTTTTGTTCCAATGACTATAAATAAGACGATCCCAGGACTCCGGTCTTGCACCATTAATCAGAGGTACCAGACTGATACCATCCAAAGGCTTTTCAGGTTTCACATCCACTCCTCCCAATTCAATCAACGTAGGTAGTAAATCTATAGCAGAGGCGATATTAGGTATGTTAGTACCGGGTATAAAATGATCTTTCCAATACATTAATAAAGGTGATCGAATACCGCCTTCATCCACATGTCCCTTTCTTCCTTTCATACCGCCATTCCATCTCCATCCGTTAGGCCCATTGTCTGTCATATAAATAATGATCGTATTCTCAAGGAGATTTAATTGCTGTAATTTTTCATGAAGGCGACCAACATTCCAATCAATATTTTCACACATTGCCAGAGCTGCTTTCGTGAAGATCGTATCTTCGATAGATGGGTCACGATGTCTTAATGTAAGCGAAGCACTTTCCTGTTTATTCCAAAACTCATCAGTTACCTGCATCGGACCATGTGGTGTATTGTAGGGTAAATAAATAAAAAATGGATCGCCAGCAGATGATTCAATAAAATCCATCGCCTTATTGGTAAGATCATCCGGAAGAAATCCTTCACCTTTTACGATCGCACCATTGTGCTCCAGCATCGGACTAAAGTAGTTTCCCCAATGACCGGAGCAAAACCCATAAAATTCATCAAAACCACGACCATTGGGATGGTATGGGTACTGCATGCCATTGTGCCATTTTCCATAAGCCGCTGTTTGATAGCCTGCCTGCTTCAAATATTTAGCTACCGTGACCTCATCCAGATCAAGCCGCTCGCCTCCTTCTGAGGTTTCGTACACTCCACCTCGCGCATGATACCTCCCTGTCAATATTTCAGCCCGTGTAGGAGAGCACACGGGACACACATAAAATCGATCAAAAGAAACACCTTCCGATCCCAGTCGATCAATATTTGGAGTGGATAAATTGGTATTGCCATTGAAGCTCAAATCTCCCCAACCCTGATCATCCGCCACGATAAGGATAATATTGGGCCTCGTACCTTCTCCGTGGGCACCTTCATTTT
>JAUILM010000239.1 GCA_030432855.1 Bacteroidia bacterium | reverse complement strand
AATGCGGCTATCGCACCACTGCTGGTACCTCCGATACCGCGTTGTTCAGGATCATCGGTTAGATTATAAGACTTGCCGACCTCGGGGAGCATTTCCTCCACAATAAATCTTGCATATCGATCGCTCATGGCATCATACTCCTGTGCCCGGTTATTAGGATTACGAGTACCCAGACTATCGGGATAGACTTCTGATCGGTTGCCTGGTGTGATGAATATCCCGATGGTCACAGGCATCTCACCACTCGCGATTAAATTTTCCATCACTTGATGTACACGGATAGGTCCCTCCGGATTAATGGCTCGATAAGCATCATGAAATATCATGACACTGGCTGGTTCATCGGCATTGTATTGTGCCGGAACGAACAGGAAGTATTGCCGTACCGTGCCTTCAATAATCTTACTGTGAAAATTAAATGGCCCATGGAGTGTTCCCTTGGGGACTCCCTCCTGCGGCAGATGGTCAGGTGTGATCTCCAGGTCTGTCCTAATCTCCAGCTGAGCATAGCAAAAGAGAGCACATAGAATAAGAGGTAGAGTCGTAAGCAGTTTCTTCATAGTTATTATTTAGTAGGTAATAATTGTCTTAAAACTACTAAAACTGAAGCTCTTTTTGCTGATGAGAGGCCATTTCAATTTTGCTTGATATATATAACAAAGGCAACCAAAGAGAAGATCGCTGCTACTAACCATGCAAATTGTATATAGTGTGCTCCTGTAGTTTGGTAGTCATATGCTATGCTGCCAGCTACTACCACATTCATAAACAATATCAGTCCTGAAAAGAAGCGCTTAACTTGTCCCTTCATAGAGGATGAAAGCATGGCCAGATTTATTAATCCAGCCATAATTTGGAATATGCCAATGGTCAGTTTGCCATCGTTAATGAGTCCTGTGCCTCCAAGTAAGAATAAAAATCCATTTAAACTAAATACAAAATTGATCAGTCGTTTCTTTCTGGATCTATCGGGCATTTACAGAAGGATCTTAGCTGGTTAGCCATGAAGATAAGAAATCGATCGAACAGCAAGTTTTTTGTGGAGGGTTCGATTTGATAAGTTTGTCACAAATTGTAACAAGCCTTACCTGTGTATTCAGGTTTCTTTATTGATCTTTATGGTGACACTTTGTTTTTTAAGTCGAATATTGGGGTGCATGAAAGAACCTGATCATAAATTACCTTTTTGGATTTGGCCGGTATACTTATTTCTTTTCGCCCTATCCATTCCATGGTATCTGCCAGATGCTATTGGTATGATATTGTGGTGGGGATTGCCTCTTTGGTTGGTCTGTTCGATTTCTGCTATTCTATTGATTGCGATTTTTACGATCTGGGTTATTCAGTTTAAGTGGGGGAGCTGGGAAAACTCGGAAGATAAAGTATAGCACAATGAGAGAAGGAATGGTGGTCATCATTTGTCTTTCTATTTATATAGGTCTTTTGTTGATAATGGGCTTTTATGCAAAGTCTACCCGAAAGAGTGAATCCCTGAAGGCTTTTTATCTGGCTGACAATGGACTTTCTTCTTTCGTCTTGCTCTTTACCTTATACGCGACTCAGTACAGTGCAAATACTCTGCTCATTGTACCCGCTGAAGTGGTCAATCAGGGCTATGGTATGATATTGATTCTGGGGTACATGACGGCGATTGTGGTGTGTTACCTAATGTATGCACCTGCACTTTATCAGCGGGCAAGGACCAGGGATTACATTACCCCAGGAGATTACTTTGACGATCGCTTTGATTCGCCAGGACTTAGCCTGTTGGCTAATGCAGTTTTTCTGATTGTATCCACTAACTATCTTCTGGCCCAACTCATGGCAATGGGATATATCACCGAAAGTCTTACGGGCGGTCTGATTAGCTACGAAATCGGGGTGTGTGCTCTTGCGTGCATTGTAATTGTCTATGAGAGTCTTGGGGGAATGCGGGCGGTAGCCTGGACCGATGTACTGCAGGGTGGTATGCTATTGGTGGGATTAGTGGGTATTTTTATCATAGTAGGACCTAACCCGTCGAGGCTTGGTGAGGTGTCTGAGTGGCTGATTGAAAATGATAGCGGCCGGATCGACGTCCCTTCCTTTGATTTTCAGATTTATTGGGCCAGTACCGTGTTTATGGTGGGTATGGGTGCGGCTATCTATCCTCAGGCGATCCAACGTCTCTATGCTGCACGCTCCCTGCGCTCTCTAAAGCGATCACTGAGCTGGATGGTAATCATGCCCATGTTTACCGTATTAATTCTATTCCTGCTAGGTGTTCTCAGTATCCCTCATTATGAAATCATAGAAGGGTCTGGTCAGGATGCTGTTCTGCCGGAGATGTTACATTATTGGTCTGAGCAGTCAGTAATAGCCGGGATTTTAGTTCTATTGATTACCGTGGGATTGATTGCAGCCATTATGTCTACGGCTGACTCGGTGCTATTATCCATGTCATCCATCATCGTAAAGGATATTATTGCTAAAAACAAGTGGAGTTCGTTACCCGAAGAAAAATTAACGCGATATGGAAAATGGATTTCGGTAATAATTATGGTCGTACTTATTTTCTGGGCACTGAATCCGCAAGTGACTCTATTCGGTCTGATAGAACTGAAGATGCAGTTACTTATACAATTGGCTCCCTTGTTCTTGTTCGGATTATACTACAACACGAGAAGTCAAAGTCTTTTCCTTGGACTTATGATAGGATTAATTATTGCCATCGTCTGCTTTCTGCTTGGAGTCAAAAACCTTTGGCATGTGCAGATCGGAGTGATAGCTCTGGTGATCAATGTACTGATTGTACTTTTTTCCGAAAGTGTCTTTAGGTCCGGCGAGTCGCCGAAAATCTAAGAGTGCTAGCTGACTGTAACCCTACATTTGCTGAACAAAATCATTGAAGGCTTTACTGTCAGATATTCCTGCCTTATTTTTTATTCGATACCGGGAGGTGCGGATAGAAGTATTTGACTTTCCCAGGATAAACTCCATTTCAGAAGTCGAGAACCCGAGTTTAATTAACTTGCATAGTTCGATTTCTGACTCTGTGATACCTTCAATTGCCGATTTAAGATTATCTACAAAATCGTGATTGATAAGATCTATTTTTTGTTGGAATAGATTCATTTTGTCTTGAAACTGAATAGCGTGTTCAATTTCATTAGTGAGGATCTGGAGTTCTTTGGGTTGTTTCGACTTGTCGATTTTTTTTAAGGCATTTAGACGGACAAGAATTTGCTTTTTTGTTTTAGTTCTCACTTGATTATCTGCGGCAATTCTGGATATTTCTCTTTGCTTTAATTGATTCTCGTATTGTAAGTTTTGATTTTCAATTTCCAGAATATGTGTTCTTAGTTCCTGCTCTTTTTTTTCCTTTTGCATCTTTAGCAGACGGTTGCGCTTGAATTGGTAAAATGCTAGCAAGCCTCCAATTACACCCAGGATAAGTAGTATAATAATAACATAACTAAAGCGCAGGGTTGATTCTAGTTCGGCATGCCTCAACTCCTGTAGTTCAAGTTTTTGTTCGAAGATTTGACTCTGTGATTCTATGTAATTGCTGAGGTTTACTCTGGCAGATAGATTTGACAACTGGGCTTCCGTTGACTCCAGTTTATGGGTGTGATATACCAGTGCTAGACTATCGGCTTCGCTCTTCTTGTTTTTTAGCTGTAGTACCCAGATTTTTAATGGCCATATTTCTAGCAGGGTCCTTAAATGAGTGACAGATGGAAACCAACTGTGGGCATATTTATCATACAGTGCAATGGCTTGACTTTCCATTTGTAAGTCATGCATATGATCCATCATATCTTTCCAGATTCTGTGAGCCGGCATGGCGTGCATGTTTGCATTGGTGTTGGAAAGACGAAGATCCAGTGCCTCCTGCAAGAGTCTAAGACCCGATTGTACTTGTCCTAACCTTATCTGACAATTTCCCATATTTCGATTCAGAACAGTGATGTTCATTTTATCACGACTTCTGGCAGGATCGAGGTAATGGAAGGCACTATCAAACCAGAACATAGCTTCTTCGCAGCGATCCTGTCGCATGATGCGCTCACCCAAACCATTTATGGAGGCAGCCGTCAATCTCGAGGTCATAAATTCATTTGCAAATTGGATTAGTCTGGTACTGTGATAGATTGCGGAATCCGGGAGGTTGTTTTCTTCGAAGCAGGTGGCAAGTCGAAACCAGGTGTTGTAGGTGACCTGATCCCAGCTGGGAAGTCGACTTTTACGTAATACGGGAAGAGCTGCTTTAAAAAAGGGAATGGCGAGACCATGACTTTGCATGTTCATCAAAAAGACGGCCAGGCGAGTTTGGGCGATCGCCTTCATCTCATCTTTTTCATGGAGCAGTTCTGCGATTTGTACTGCCTGCCTGTAATGTAGAAAGGTCTGCTCAGGATTTCCAAGAGCCTCCTGAAGACGGCCATTGGCTTGTTGGTAAAGACAGGCTGATCTATTGTCCAGGTTTTGAGAGGGAAAGTCGCTTAAGTCTTGTCTAAAACGATCCTCATCACGATGCTCCAGGTATGAACTCATGATTCCAACCAGTGCCTGCACCGATGGGGAGGAATCATTCACCAGCATGCGTTCACCTGAAAACTGTGCACTTAGTGGGAGTGCAATGCAATTTAGGATGATTATAAGTATGAGAATTCGCATGAGGAATCTTCTGAATCTTACTGAAGACCCCCTGCATTATTTTAGGCTGACCAACAACTATCAACCATCCATTGGAGACATCCAGCTCTTCTAAACTTAAGTAACTTCAGGAATAGATGCCAGTTCATGGTGTGACAATACGTGACATTGTCATTAATTAGCTGATATACAATAATTAACGAATTACATAAAGGTCTCTTTCTCTTTACTAATAACCTATAATCAAGAATTTTTCTGCCTAAATTCTATCGCCACCCACCTCCCAGAGCCCGATAGATATCGACTTTGGCCTTCAACTGTTGTAGTTTGGTTTCGACCAATTCCATCTTAGCATCCAATACTTCTTCCTGTGTTAAGAGTACTTCAACGTAGTCAGCTCTTGCGTACTGAAACAAACTATTAGCAATATTGACGGATTCCCTTAGGATCTCGACTTCTCTTTCCTTTGTAACAAAACTGTTGGAAAAGTTGTCCAGCTTGTTGAGTTGATTTAAGACATCGGTATAGGCATCAAGGACAGTCTGTTCGTAAAGAAACACAGCTTGAGCTTGAGCTGCAGAGGCCATATTATATCTTGCGGTTATGGCTTTTTTATTGACCAGCGGTGCAGCAATATCACCAATAAGGTTAAATAGGATGGATTCGGGTTTAAGGAGGAAGCTGGAATTGAAGGCCTGAAAGCCAATTCCTGCAGAAATGTCCACCCTCGGATAAAAGTCAGCGCGCGCCACCTCCACATCCAAATTATTGGCTTGCAGAAGGTATTCTGCCTGACGAATGTCGGGCCGGTTATGCAACAGATCAGTGGGTATTCCTGCCTGAAGAGAGTCCAGGGGAAGCTCCATAAATCCATTGGTGTTTCGTGCAATCGTGGTCGGATATCGACCCACCAGAAAATTAATGCGGTTTTCTGTCTCTACAATTTGCTGCCGCACATCGTATTGAAGATTCTGCGTCTTCAGCAATTGCGCTTCGAAACGGTTTACTGCTAATTGATTGGCCTTGGCATTGTCTTTCTGAATTCTCACTTTCCTTAGCGCTTCTTCCTGAATGATGGCATTATTATTAATGATCTCCAGAAGGTTGTCAAGAGCCATGACTTCGTAGTAAGCGTGGGCAATTTCGGCAATGAGATTAGACGTAAGAAAGTTTTTACCCTCGTTCGCCGCGAGATACCTGAACTGTGCAGCATCTTTAGCATTGCGAAGTTTACGCCAAACATCTACTTCCCAACTGGCTACGGCACCCATTTGGAAATCTCCTAATGGTTCGGGAAATTCTCGCCCTTCTTCTATTTCCAGACTGTGTTCCACCGTACCATCTCTGGTGAAACGTCCCGGCTTTTCAGCACCAATTCCCGCGCCTACATTTACCATAGGTAGATATTCACCCGACTTTTCTAAGACCTCATTCTGACTCATGATTAGTTCTTGAAGCACCATATTCATTTCCTGGTTATTCATCAGTGCAGTGTCTATGAGTGCTGTCAGTTGAGGGTCATCAAAATATGTGCGCCAGTTGATCTCTGTGATGTTCCTTTCTCCAGCATAGATTTGGCCCTCGAAATGATCAGGTATACTTTCCTCCAGTGGCTTTAATGCTATCTGAGGCGTGTTGCAACTTATCATCAATCCCACAAAGACAACAAAAAAAAGGTATGAATAGCTATTTATCGAATTAGTCATCTTTTTACTTTTTACGGTTTCGCATTTCCAGCAAAACATTGAGTTTGGTAATCTTTTTTAATAGAGAAGCTTTCGTGGGCTCATCAGCAAACGACTCAGATACAGGCGTATGAGTTTCTCCCTGCAGCAAATCTCTACCTTCCACTAGCTTAGCCAGCAAAAAATATAATCCCGGAATCAATAAGACTCCGAATATGGTACCGATCAGCATGCCACCCAGGGATGCAGATCCGATCGTTCGGTTACCAATAGCGCCGGCACCGTTGGCTACCACCAGGGGAATTAGTCCGGCGATAAATGCAAATGAAGTCATAAGGATAGGTCTGAACCGTACTCTGGCTCCTTCAATAGCTGCCTCCAGGATAGATGCCCCCTGATTGTGCTTTTGGACTGCAAATTCTACAATTAAAACCGCGTTTTTTCCCAATAGACCTACCAACATGATCATCCCAATTTGTGCATACACATCATTGGCCAGCCCCATTATTTTTAATAATAGAAAGGTTCCAAAAATACCAATGGGCAAAGAGAGTAGAACTGCTAGTGGTAATACAAAGCTTTCGTACTGAGCTGCCAGCACCAGATAAACAAAGAAGACTACCACTAAAAAAATATATATCGATTCATTTCCACGTTGTGCTTCATCATAGGATAATCCTTCCCACGCTATATCAAATCCTCTGGGTAAAGTCGTCTCCGCCACTTCCTGAATGGCTGCAATAGCATCCCCTGTGGTAAATCCGGGAGCTGGCAGACCCCGGATGGCTGCTGAATTATATAAATTGTAGCGGGTTATTTCATTAGGGCCTTGTGTTTTCTTAAATTTCATAAAAGCGGAATAGGGCACCATTTCACCTTCTTCATTTTTTACAAAATATTCGTCCATATCCGAGATATATCTGCGGTATTCCGGAGCAGCTTGTGTATATACTTTAAAAAATCGTCCGAAGCGAATAAACCCTTGTTCGTAGGTACTACCGATTAATATATTCAGGTTTTCCATAGCCGCTCCGATCGATACTCCTTTTTGCATGGCCGCTTGATTATCAAATTCCAATTCAAATTGTGGATAATTGGCAGCATAAAATGTGAAGAGTCCCGTGAGCTCTTCTCGCTGTCGAAGGGCTTCGAGGAAATTCTGATTTATTTCATCAAATTCATGATAATCTGTCGCGTCGGTTTTATCCAGCATCCGGAAAGCAAATCCACCGGATGATCCAAATCCGGGTACGGCCGGTGGCTCGAAATATTCGATAATGGCTCCCAAATCCCGAGTTTCCTCCTCGAGCTCTTCCATGATTTCTCGGACATTTTTCTCACGTTCTGACCAGGGCTTAAGATTAATAAGGCAGGTGCCGGCATTTGATCCCCGGCCTTCCGTCATTATTTCATAGCCGGCCAGGGATGTTACTGATTCCACACCTTCCACCTCCTCCGCAATTTTCTGTAGGTGACCGGCGACCTCATTGGTTTGTTCTAATGTGGAGCCTGGAGGTGTCTGGACGATGGCATAAATGGTACCCTGGTCCTCATTGGGCACGAACCCTGCGGGAAGAATTTTATTCGTGTAGACTACCCCTACGACAAATAGTGCCAACACTCCGAATGTGATAATTCTTCGGGCCACTATTTTATTAAGAACGGCTACATATCCTCCTGTAAGTTTTTCAAACAGTCGATTAAACTGTTCGATGAAACGGTCAAACAATGATTTCTTGCGTTTGCCGTGATGATTCTTGAGAAACATGGCGCAAAGGACA
>JAUILM010000238.1 GCA_030432855.1 Bacteroidia bacterium | reverse complement strand
GCACATCCCCATTGAGCACCAAAGTCCAATCATTAGGTGTGTTGTCTAAAACAACCTTTACTTTTTCTGCGTATTTCTGGACATCATTTACATCTCCCAGATTACCGAGCAGAAATACAGAGTGGGTCTGACACCATGTAGTAGGGAAATAAATAAAACAACTGATCAATGCAGTAATGGCAAGACGCATCATATATACTTTCAACGAAATATCAAATGCACTAAAAAGTAAATTCTAGCTAGGGAAATTAAGATAGGGATATTAATGAAGTGTAGAAGCCTTTAGAGTAGCTTCTCTTCAAGTTCATATCGCCATTTTGGAAAAGGATCAACGATTCCACTATCTGATTTCCTGTGTGTAATAACGTGAAAAATTATATCAGATTTGGTTCTTTGTTCCGCTACGGAGAGCCGATATGTATTCCTACCCGTTTGTTGAATCGATTGAATGATTTGCTCTATCTGCATTCTTGCCGATTCCATACTATATTGAATGCGATTGACAGACCATAGGTAGGTGGCGTGTGAATTCAGTAATTCCCAACAAGCATGAATGAAAGAAGGAGTTTCAATAAAGAAAACAAATCCAAAAAGAGGCTGCAAGGTGATGGCAAGCCTATCCGAAGTAACCTGCTTTTTGCCCGATAAATACTGTAATTGTTTCTTATTTCTAACCACCTGATGATCGAGCATCATGTCCAGCACATCTTTCGTACTTAGATCGAAAACATTTCCTGATGGCAACTCTTCATATTGATCAAAAATATCTTCCGTTGAGAAAAGTGCTTTATCGACAGATATTATTTTTGGCTTTTTATCCAACACTTTCACTTGTGCGTATTTGATTAGTTGGATCATTTGTTCATCAATCCTGTCTATTTGTCTTGATGTCGCTACCACTTTAATGGATGATCCCTGAATTATTACCTCACCCACTACATTATATGTCTTCCGACGAAACCGTTTGACAAAGTAATTTTTAATGAATTCAAATTCAGGACGAAGAAAGGAGTTATCTATTCGTACCGTCACCTCAGTGTCAATCTGCACAATGTAATAACTGAATTCAATGCCTCCAGTGACAAAGCGGGACTCCTTAAAATGAGGACTTACTTCAAAGGCTATCCTTTGAGAAAACTCCTGACCGATTCGAGCATCGGCTGTACCATCTATTAATTTTGCCAATTTCTCTTTTCTGTAGGACACCAGAAAGGGTTCCAATGCATTCCAATCCAAAGGCTTGAAAACGATCTTGCCTATTTTAAATTTCAGCTTCTGACCAAAAAAGGCTTCCGTATCTATGGGGTGGTAATCCATGACTTTAACCGTCAAATCTCCGGTTGCTTTATCGAAAGACAAAAGCTCAACTTGCCAATAAAACACACTGGACTTAAAACGCATGTATTCTCCAGACAGATTGGTTTGGTGTAAACCAATGCTGCAATCCTCTGTTACAAAGATTTTCTCCTGCTCAAATCTTATAAGTCTCTTTCGATTTGCTCCTGACATTAAGCTGAAATTACGTTCTAATTTTTTAAGTTTATAGGGTGCGAATTTTTCTGATTTACTTATTCAGTCTTCCCCTACTCTTTTTCTCTATTGGGTGTTCCGAGGAAAAACAACCCAACATCGTTTTTATATTAGCAGATGACCTCGGCTGGACCGACATAGCCGCCAACAACCCCAATACATTTTATGAGACTCCAAATATTGATCGGATTGCTGATGAGGGAATTACGTTGACAAATGCCTATGCTGCGTGTCCGGTATGCAGTCCCACACGGGCCAGCATCATGACCGGTTTGTATCCGGCACGGATGAATACTACTGATTGGTTTGGTGCTCCACAACCTGATAATGTAGAAAAACACTGGACCCGCGATAAGCCACTACTTCCGGCTCCCTATACAGAACATCTAAGTCGATCGATTCCCACGATTGCCGAAGACCTTCGATTCGGGGGCTATAAAAACTTTTTTGCCGGTAAATGGCATTTGGGTAATATGGATTATTACCCTACTCATCATGGCTTTGACGTGAATAAAGGGGGTTATGAATCAGGCTCTCCACGGGGAGGATATTACAGTCCTTACAAAAATCCACAATTGAGAGATGGTCCGGAGGGAGAGTGCCTTCCTATTCGTTTGGCAGAAGAAACGGTTGCCTTTATTGATTCTATGCATCAGCTGGAAAAACCGTTTTTCACATTCCTTTCATTCTATTCCGTACATACTCCCCTGGAGACCTCCGAAGCTTTGAAGGAGAAATATGAGGATAAGAAGGGTGAGGTCCGCGCGGAAACACCTGAATTTCTACCCGAAGGTGAACGAATGGCTCGCCAGGTCCAGAATCATCCTGTGTATGCCGGAATGATGGAATCCATGGATGATGCGGTGGGTATTGTCCTGGATGCATTGGACAGGCTCAATATTTCAGAAGAGACCATTGTGGTATTTACCTCCGACAATGGTGGCTTGTCAACCTCTGAAGGATCTCCCACCAGCAATCTGCCACTGCGCGCTGGCAAGGGATGGTTATACGAGGGAGGTATTCGAGTCCCTACATTCATGCGATGGCCAAAGAAAATTACCGAAGGCAGCACCCTGGATGAACCAGTATCCAGCATTGATTTCTACAAATCTTTACTTTCCATGTCCGAAGTGACGGATACTTTCTTTCATGACGGAATTGATATTTCGGCAGCAGTAACAACACAGCGCCCCCTCCCTGATCGCGATCTCTTCTGGCACTATCCACACTATGGTAATCAGGGTGGATCTCCTGGAAGTGCTATTCGTTCGGGCACATACAAACTCATTCATTTTTATGAAGATGATCGTGTAGAGCTTTACAATTTAGCAGATGATATCGGGGAGAAAAATGATCTTTCGAATAGTCATACCGACAAAAAAGAAGAGCTCCTGGAAAAATTAGAAAGCTGGCGTGAGTCAGTAGGGGCCAGAGCACCTTCTCCTAATCCTAATGCTGTGGAACCATCAGAATAGAAGATCATATATTACAAAGGTATTACAAGATCACACATTAAAGTATCGTTAGAAATCGTACTGCGGTGTGATTACAAGCTTTTTTATATTTTGACAGACCCTATTACCAAACATTATTTCAAACTGATTAAGGTTTTAACAAATGCTATTTAATTCAAAGGGAATTCAAGAAGTTACATATGATGCCATCGTGGTGGGGTCGGGTATTAGCGGCGGATGGGCGGCTAAAGAATTGAGTGAAAAAGGACTAAAGACACTTGTCCTCGAAAGAGGAAGAGATGTAAAACATGGAGAATATCCAACCGCTATGTTGGAGTCGTGGGAGTTGCCAAACCGGGATCGTGTTTCCAGAGAAGAAATGGAACACTATCAAAAACAAAGCCGGACGGGATATACGATTCGGGAATCCACCAAGCACTGGTGGGTAAAAGACACCGAACATCCATACTCCGAGGTGAAGCGATTTGACTGGATACGGGGTTATCACGTAGGTGGGAGATCATTATTGTGGGGACGTCAAAGCTATCGCTGGAGCGACCTTGACTTCGAAGCCAATAAGACCGACGGACATGGTGTGGACTGGCCCATTCGATATAAGGATATAGCACCCTGGTATGATTATGTTGAGTCATTCGCCGGGATCAGCGGCCAGGCGGAGGGTCTGCATCAGCTTCCTGATGGTAAATTTCTCCCTCCCATGGAGCTCAGTTGTTTGGAGAAGCACGTGAGAGAGAGCATGGCTTCAAAATTTAACGATCGAATTCTGACTATCGGGCGTGTAGCTAATCTGACGCAGGATCATAACGGACGAGGTAAATGTCAGCATCGAAACCGATGTATCAGAGGGTGTCCTTATGGTGCCTATTTTAGCAGTAATGCTGCCACTCTACCCGCAGCAATGGCCAGTGGAAATATGGAGTTGCGTCCCTTCAGTATCGTAAATTCCCTTATCTATAATAAGGACACTAAGCGGGCTGAAGGAGTCCGAATCATAGACGCACAGACGCAGGAAACACATGAGTTCTATGCAAAAGTGATTTTCCTTTGTGCAAGCGCTTTGGGTAGTACCTTCATTTTAATGAATACTCGTGATGAGGATATGCCTAATGGTCTGGGAGCTTCCAGTGGCGAGCTGGGTCATAACCTTATGGACCACCATTTCAGATGTGGTGCTCGCGGAGAGTATGATGGGTTTACGGATAAATACCACAAAGGGCGACGTCCCAATGGAATCTATATTCCACGCTTTAGAAATGTTGATAATAAAACTACACAGAAGGAATTCGTGAGAGGCTATGGATATCAGGGCAGAGGAAGCCGTGATTCCTGGACACGAGGAGTAGCTGAGCTTGGATTTGGTGTGGATCTGAAAGAAGCACTCATAGAACCAGGTAAATGGCGTATAGGATTCACCGGGTTTGGTGAATGTCTTCCTTACCATGAGAACAAAGTCTACCTCAATGACGAAGTGAAGGATAAGTTTGGACAAAGTACTCTGACTTTCGATGCTGAGTGGAAGGAAAATGAAATGGCTATGCGGGAAGATATGAAGAATGCTGGTGCAGAAATTCTCGAGGCTTCAGGACTGAAAAATGTAGAAATATATGATAGTGGATGTGCTCCTGGATTAGGCATTCATGAAATGGGTACTGCCCGTATGGGAAGAGATCCTAAAACTTCGGTACTGAATGGAAACAACCAACTCTGGGAAGCTCCCAATGTCTATGTGACAGATGGAGCCTGCATGACATCAGCATCCTGCGTAAATCCATCGTTGACCTATATGGCATTGACAGCACGTGCCGTTGATCATGCAGTGAAAGAATTAGATAAAATGAACATTTAAAACAACCTGAGATGAATAGAAGAGAAGCATTAAGAAAGTCAACATTACTTTTGGGTGGCGCATTATCCGCCTCGACCATTGCCGCCGTCATGTCTGGTTGTAAAGCTCCGATGGATCCTGACTGGACACCCAGTACCATGACCCGGGACCAGGCAGAAATCGTGGCGGAAGTATGCGAACGCATTATACCGGCAACCGATACGCCAGGAGCCAAAGATGCCTTAGTACATCGCTACATTGACGAATTTCTGACCAATATCGCCAGCCCGGAAGAGCGCGAAGTTTTCACCAAGGGAATACAGAACCTGCAGGAGCGATCATTTATGAAGCTCAGTGATGCTGATAAGGACGCAATGCTGGCAGAAATGCAGGGTAATGCTTCCGGTCCCAGTGATAGTGAAGTAGGTGCGGATCTCGCCAATGAAGGAGAAGCTAATATGAATCGAGAAGTTGCCAATCAGTTTTTTCAGGGAATGAAGCAACTCACGATTACCGGCTTTTTTAGTAGCGAAGTAGGTGCAAAACAGGTATTGCGCTATGATCCCATTCCGGGTGAATTCGACGGATGCATTGACTATCAGGAAGGGGATGTAGCCTGGGCTTACTAGTAGCTGTTTTTTTTAATTCTTCTACATCTGTTAGCGTCACTGGCTCAGCGTTTGTCTTTGTATTTGCGACTGAATTAGGCTACTTTAGGTAATACTAAATGCCTGTCAGATGAAGAGATTAATCAGCTTTATAGGAGCCGCGTTACTCCTGGTGTCCAGCCATGCTCAGAAGGTATCAGATCGCATAGAATCACTGCTTTCATCCATGTCTATTGAGGAAAAGGTGGGACAGATGACCCAGTTGACAATTGACCTGGTGTTGAAGGGTCAGGTGTACAATCCTGACAATCCCGCGACTATTGATGAAGAAAAACTGGAGAAAGCCATTCTTACCTATGGCGTAGGGTCCCTGCTCAATACTCCTAGTGGTCTGTACATCACTCCCGAAGAATGGCAGGGATTAATAGATGCGATACAAGACAAAGCTGCAGAGACTCGCCATCAGATACCGGTACTTTTTGGTCTGGATCATGTACACGGGGTGAGCTATATCCGAAATGGTACGCTATTCCCACAGCCCCTGGCCATGGCAAGCACCTGGAATACTAGCCTGGTGGAAGAAATGTCCGTCGTGACCGCTTACGAATCAAGAGCTGCCGGTGTTCCGTGGAGCTTTTCTCCTGCAATGGATATTGGGAGGAATCCAGTTTGGCCAAGATTGTGGGAGTCCTTCGGTGAGGATGTGCTATTAAATACTGAAATGGGCAAGGCCATGGTGGTTGGATTTCAGGGAGACGACATGAGTGACCCCTACCGGATTGGTGCCTGCCTGAAACATTTCACCGGATATGGTATGCCTTTGAGTGGGAAAGACCGCACTCCTGCCTGGATTCCTGATCGATTCTTGAGGGAATACTTTCTGCCGCAATATCAAGCCTCGATTGATGCCGGGGCACTGACCATCATGGTCAATAGTGGAGAAATCAATGGCATACCCACTCATGCCGATAAGCGTCTACTTACCGATATCCTGCGGGGAGAAATGGGATTCGAAGGATTGGTGGTATCAGATTGGCAAGACATTCACTATCTATATGATCGTCACCATGTCGCTACTTCTCTCAAAGATGCAGTTCGTCTGGCCATTGAAGCAGGATTGGACATGAGCATGACACCCACGACGTATGATTTTGCTGACCTGCTGGTGGAGTTAGTCAAAGAAGGGACCATTACCGAAGAGCGCATTGATTTATCCGTGCGTCGTATCCTGCATGTGAAAGAAAAGCTGGGTCTTTTCGAATCGACTCACAAACCGTTTCGCGACTTCCCACAGTTTGGTGACGCACAAAACAAAGGACTGAATTTACAAGCCGCAAAAGAATCCATCATTCTGACCAAAAATGAAGACAACATACTACCCATTTCCGCTTCATCCCGGCTTTTAGTGACAGGACCTACTGCTAACACGATGCGTACATTGTTGGGTGGGTGGTCCACAACCTGGCAGGGGGATCAGGTAGATACCCATCTAAGTCAGTATAATACTATTGCAGAAGCGATCGTGGACAAATTTGGCAAAGCTAATGTGACCGTGATGGAAGAGATGGAAAATGCGCCCATGCTCATGAGCAGTGCACGGGAAACGGACTACATTATTTACTGTCTCGGCGAAACTTCCTATACTGAAGACCAGGGAAACATTAATGACTTAGGTCTTCCTGCTACAGAACTCCAAAATATCCAACAACTCGCCAACACTGGCAAACCGATTATCCTGATCGTCACCGAAGGCAGACCGCGGATCATCACAGAAATAGAGGCAATATCCACGGCTGTGCTGGTGGGCTTCTATCCCGGCACCTACGGCGGTGATGCCATCGCATCGATCCTGATTGGCGAAACCAATCCCAGTGGCCGAATGCCTATCACATATCCCAGATATGTCAATTCGCTGACGCCTTACGATCACAAGGGAACGGAGGATCGGGTTGTGGATCGATCGGGAAATTCGTTCGATCCACTATATCCTTTTGGCTATGGTCTCAGCTATACCACCTATGCCTACAATGATATGAGTACGGACAAGACCACCTATGAAAAAGATGATAATATTCATCTGAAGCTTACAGTATCTAACGAGGGTGAAATGGCAGGCATGGAAACTGTATCCGTATTTGTAAGAGATGTGAAAGCCAGCATCACGCCTCCTGTGAGGCGTTTGCGCGCTTTTCGAAAAATTAATTTAGCACCAGGAACCACTGAGGAGATCAGTTTTGACATTCCTGTCAGGGATCTGGCCTTTGTGGGACTAGACAATGAATGGGTGGTCGAAGCGGGTCAATTTATTATCATGGTGGGAGATCTATTCACCGTGATTGAAGTGGCTGACTAAGTAGTTCGAGGACCGGATTGTGGCTCGGTCAATTTTAGTACAAGAGGCATTTCAAATCCTTTGTTGACCGCATACCGGACCAGTTTTTGTCGCTGCTGAAAACTATTTCCTTCGGTCAAAGTTTTCATTTTTTGCTGAAGAATGGAGGAAAGCATTGACTCATACTCCTGCTGATCGATCTCCTCCATGGCCTTCTTTTGCAGATATTCGCTTATCCTCTTTTGCTGTAAGCCCTGTCTGATTTTTAATTTACCCCACTTATTATTTCTGAATTTACCACGGACATAAGCCCGGGCATATCGCTCCTCATCCAGAAAGCCATCTTT
>JAUILM010000237.1 GCA_030432855.1 Bacteroidia bacterium | reverse complement strand
AAACCTCAGAAAAGGACGGAACTGAGGTGGTGTTTACCCCGGACGGTGCCATCTTCAAGGGCTTTAAGTTTAACCTGGAGATGGTGGAGCGCCAGCTGTGGAACTATGCTTATCTCAACACAGGTCTTCGTCTGCGGTTTAACGGAAAGACGATAACATCCAAGAATGGTCTTAAGGATCTGTTGGTGAATAGGACCCAAAATGAAGTGATCCGATACCCGATCGTGCATCTTCTCGGAGATGATATCGAAGTAGCACTAACGCATGGAAATCACTATGGTGAGCAATACCACTCTTTTGTAAACGGTCAATACACCACCCAAGGTGGGACACATTTGTCTGCTCTACGAGATGGAGTCGTAAAAGCGGTGCGTGATTTTTATAGTAAGAATTACGATGCCAAAGATATCCGCTCATCTATCATTGGTGCCATCAGCGTACGGGTCGAGGATCCGGTATTTGAGTCGCAGACGAAGACGAAACTTGGTTCTATTAATATGGGACCCGATCGACCTACAATCGCTACCTATGTCAGCAATTTTATTCGAAAAGCCCTCAATGATTATCTACATAAAAATGAAGAGGTTGCTAATCAGCTCAAGTCCAGGATCCAGCAGTCCGAACGGGAAAGGAAGGAAATTGCAGGTATCAAAAAGCTGGCAAATGACAGAGCCAAGAAGGCAAATCTACACAACAAAAAACTGAGAGACTGCCGGATTCATCTCACTGCCAAAAGGGCAAATCCGGAAGATAAATACGCATCAACCATATTCATCACTGAGGGTGATTCAGCGAGCGGCTCGATCACCAAGGCTCGAAATGTGCAACATCAGGCGGTATTCAGCCTCCGTGGAAAGCCATTGAATTGCTTTGGTCTTTCAAAGAAGGTAGTCTATCAAAACGAGGAGCTTAACCTGCTGCAGCACGCTCTTAATATTGAAGACGGACTGGAGGGATTGCGTTATAATCATGTGGTCATTGCTACAGATGCGGATGTGGATGGTATGCATATCAGGCTGCTTCTCCTTACGTTTTTCCTACAATTTTTTCCCGATCTCGTCAGAGAAGGACATCTCTACATCCTGGATACCCCGTTATTTAGAGTACGGGATAAGAAGCAAACTTTCTACTGTTATTCAGAGGAAGAAAAGCAGGCTGCTGTCAAGAAACTGCGCGGTAAACCTGAGATCACCCGATTTAAGGGATTGGGTGAGATTTCGCCCAATGAATTTGGTGATTTCATAGGCGAGGATATTCGATTGGAAAAAGTACACCTCCTGGAAGACACCAATGTGGAAGATGTACTTAAGTACTATATGGGTAAGAATACACCACAGCGACAGGAGTTCATCATTGACAATCTCAAGGTAGAGATTGATGAAGTAGATGATGTCGAAAAGACCCAACAAACGGTCGAAGTACCGGAGCCCGAGGAAGCATTGGCCTGAGTGGATTTGACCTGATTTTATGTCTATTTGACAGGCCACGGAGATTGTTTCACACACGACAGGCCAATATTTCACGCATATTGACCTAATTTATAGCATGGCATAGATCTTGTCCCATGTGATCCACCTAAAGTTTTAGGCGATTACTGACATCTTGTCGGTTTACGTGACTTATATAAGCAGAGGAGAATACACGATATGTTTGAAGATTTGGAATTTACAGATACGGTGCAGGATGATCGGGAAATGCTGCCCATCATGCCTTTGGATGAGGAAGATGAGGATCAAAATGATCTGGCACTCCCTAAGGAGTTGCCTGTACTGGCGCTAAAAAATACAGTTCTTTTTCCCGGCATTATCATTCCCATTACTATAGGAAGAGATAAGTCAATCCGGGCGGTTAAGGACGCCTACGAAAACGATAAAATCCTGGCGGTTCTTTCCCAAAAGAATATGAATGTAGAGGACCCCGACTTTGATGATCTATATCAGGTAGGCACCGCAGCCAGAATCCTGAAGTTATTTAAGATGCCAGATGGTACCACAACCACCATTCTTCAGGGAAAACGACGTTTTTCTCTCGAACGCATCATTTCCAATACACCGTTCCTGCAGGGCTCAATCAATGAACTGAGCTATGAACAAACTCAGGATACTGAAGCATTCACCACACTTCTGGGTGCGATTAAAGAGTTAGCCAGTCAGATCGTAAAACTGTCACCGAATATTCCTTCCGAAGCATCCGTAATGCTCAATAATATTAAGACAGATACATTTCTGTTGGACTTCATTGCTTCTAACCTGGGCATTAGTATGGCCGACAAGCAAAATCTCCTTGAGATTGATGATCTGTGGGAAAAGGGTGAAGCGATCATGCAGCACATGAAGAAGGAGATGCAAATGCTGGTGCTGAAGGACGAGATCGCTACCAAGGTGCGCGGTGATATTGATAAGCAGCAGCGAGACTACTTCCTCAATCAGCAACTAAAAACCATTCAGGAAGAGTTGGGTGAAAGTCCGCAGCAGGAAGAAATCAAGGTGCTGGAAAAGCGTGCTAAGGATAAAAAGTGGCCGGAGTATGCCAGGAAGGCTTTTGATAAGGAGTTGGCAAAAGTTCGTCGCATTAATCCGCAGGTAGCAGAATACTCCGTGGTATTAAACTATTTGGATCTTTTATTAGACCTGCCATGGGAGTCCTTCACAGAGGACAATTTTGACCTAAAGAAGGCCAAGGAAATTCTGGATAAAGATCATTATGGTCTTACTAAAGTGAAAGAAAGGATCATAGAGCACCTGGCAGTCTTGAAACTAAAAGGTGATATGAAAGCACCTATTCTCTGCCTGGTAGGTCCTCCGGGGGTGGGTAAGACCTCACTCGGACGATCAGTGGCAAGGGCTCTTGACAGAAAGTTTGTTCGGATGTCACTCGGAGGCCTGCACGATGAGTCTGAAATAAGAGGTCATCGAAAGACCTATATCGGAGCTATGCCTGGACGAATCATTCAGTCATTGAAGAAGGCTGGGGCGAGTAATCCGGTCTTTATTCTGGATGAGATAGATAAAGTGGGTAAGGACTTCCGCGGAGACCCTTCTTCCGCCTTATTGGAAGTGCTGGATCCGGAGCAGAATGCCACCTTCCATGATAACTTTCTCGAGCTTGAGTATGACCTGTCGAAGGTGATGTTTATCGCCACCGCTAATTCCCTCGCGAGTATTCAACCTGCCCTGCTGGATAGGATGGAAATCATTCAGATCAGTGGTTATTCTTTGGAGGAAAAAATTGAGATCGCGAAACGACACCTCATTCCCTACCAGCTGAAAGAACATGGCTTGATGAAAAAGCAGGTAAGCTTAAGAGCGCCTGCCTTGAAGGCTATTATTAGTGATTATACGCGAGAATCAGGTGTGAGAAACCTGAGTCGAAGGATTGCAGGGGTGATGCGACATGCTGCCAAGAAGATTGCCATGGATGAGGCGACCAAGGTAGTGATCACGCGAGATGACCTGCAGGAAATATTGGGAGTACCACGTTTTAGCAGAGATCTGTATTCAAAACTTAAGATGCCGGGTGTAGCAGTTGGTCTCGCCTGGACCAGTGTAGGTGGCGATATCCTATTCATCGAAGCGAGCAAAAGTCCGGGTTCTGGCAAATTGTTGCTGACGGGCAATCTCGGTGACGTGATGAAGGAGTCGGCTACTACCGCTATGAGCTTTATCAAGGCGAATGCTAAACAATTGGGTGTTGATCCTGAGGTCATTAGTTCAACGGATGTTCATATTCACGTTCCGGAAGGTGCCATACCAAAAGATGGTCCATCAGCGGGTATTACTATGCTCAGTGCACTAACCTCCATGTTTACTAACCGGGTGGTAAAGCCTCATCTGGCGATGACCGGTGAAATTACACTCCGTGGAAGAGTCCTGCCTGTGGGCGGGATTAAGGAGAAGGTACTTGCGGCCAAACGAGCAGGAATTAAGACCATTTTGCTCTCGAAGGAGAATCAGAGACACGTCGACGAAATCAATCCGGACTTCCTGGGTAATCTTCAGTTTGAATATACGGAAGACATGCACGATGTGCTGGATAAAGCACTGGTTTGAAACACTTTGTCTCTCCGTGAACCTAAAGGTTAATGTCGCGTTAAACAGTATGAAGTGTCATGTATTGAGAAGGGACGTACCGTTTCTCTTTTCAATAATTTAGTTAACTTCATTTTCTGTGATAAATAGCTGAACGTGAGCAAATACCTTTTCATAGTAATAGTATTCGTCCTGGGTGTTTCGACTGTCTATGGGCAGGAATCACGCAGCGATAGCTTGATTCAGTTTTCCGGGTTGGTAGTCACTGAGGAAAATGGAGAGTTGGTTCCACTCCCTCTCACCAACATTTCGATATTGAAAACGAACCGAGGGACTTTCTCCACCATTGATGGATTGTTTTCAATTGTTGCAGTAAAAGGCGAAACTGTACGCTTTTCAGCGGTGGGTTATCAGACAGTAGATTTCACGATACCCACAGATCTGGAAGAAAATCGCTATTCAATCTACCAGATTATGACGGTAGATACGATTAATCTCCCTGAGGCCTTTGTATATCCCTGGCCCAGTCGCGAGCACTTCAAGCAGGAGTTTCTGGCCATGGAGGTAAATACACAATTGCAGAGTCGGGCAGAGGACAATCTCGAAGCCTCTGTGATGGCAAAATTGAGGGAGAACCTTCCTGCGGATGGTGTGGAAAGTGGTAGCTTCTTTCTTCGCAAGCAAGCAGAATCCTACTATTCGTTCGGACAGGCAAAGCCCATGAACATTCTAAATCCGATCGCCTGGGCCAAGTTTATCAAAGCCTGGAAAGACGGTGATCTGAAGAAAAAAGAAAACCGCTGATTCGGTTGATTTGACCTCCTACCTTTGATTTATTTCTAAATTTGCGCCTTCAATTTGAATTTCAGCTAGTTGAAGATTGCAATGAAAGTCACAGATTACTTTAAGGATAAGCCAGGAGATACACTTATTTCTTTTGAGGTTCTGCCTCCACTGAAAGGTGGCACAATGCAGTCAATCTTTAAGGTGCTGGATCCATTGATGGAATTTAAGCCGCCCTTCATTGATGTGACGTACCATCGGGAAGAATATGTATATCAGAAGAATACCAATGGCTATTACGAAAAGACTTCTATCCGTAAACGGCCTGGTACTGTGGGTATTTGTGCAGCTATCATGCATCGATATGGTGTAGACGCAGTACCTCATCTTATTTGTGGTGGATTTACCAGAGAGGACACGGAAAATGCACTGATAGATCTCAACTTCCTGAATATCAATAATGTCCTGGCCCTTCGGGGAGATGCCAGACGCTTTGATGGACGCTTTATTCCGGAAGAAGGAGGACACAGTTATGCAGTTGATCTGGTGAAACAGATCTCCGAAATGAATTCGGGTAAATACTTGGACAGCAACATTGCAAATGGTGCCCAGACCAACTTTTGTATAGGGATTGCAGGATATCCCGAGAAGCACTTTGAAGCACCTAATCTCCAGACAGATCTGCGATATACAAAGGATAAGATCGATGCGGGAGCAGACTACATAGTGACACAGATGTTCTTTGATAATCAAAATTTCTTTGATTACGTCAAAGCGTGCCGTGAGCAAGGTATCGATGTACCGATTGTGCCAGGTCTGAAGCCTCTTACAAAGAAGTATCAACTCCAGTCCTTACCCAGGATGTTTTATGTGAATATGCCCGAAGAACTGGTAAAGGAAGTTCAAAAAGTGAAGACTGCTGAAGGTGCCAAAGAGTTGGGCATTGAGTGGTGTATTGAACAATCCCGACAACTCAAAGAATTTGGTGTCCCTTGTTTACACTACTATACGATGGGCGATACGGACACCATAAAGCGAATAGCTAAGGCAGTATTTTAATTTTGAAAGGATATGGCCCCATTTAAAGTTTCCCTCGCATCGAAAACCATGCTGAGTCTCAGCATATCCTTTATTGTCTGCTCTGTGCTACTGGGGCAAACAATTCAATCTCCTCAGGAATACTTTACTCATCGATACGGACATGACTTCATTCCGTACCACCTAAAAGTAGATTATTTCAAATATCTGGCTGATCAGAGCAATTCAGCTGAGATGCGGGACTATGGCAGTACAGTAGAGTTGAGACCTCTCATACAGGTATTGGTTTCTAGTCCGGAAAATTTGGCCAGGTCAGAGGAAATAAGATTGAATAATCTCAAAAGGACAGGACAATTGGAGGGTGAAGCAGATGCCGATCCGGTATGTATTGTGATGCTAAGTTATAGTGTGCATGGTGACGAAGCGGCAGGTTCTGAGGCGGCTTTACTGACACTCTATGAGCTCCTCCGTGAGGATAATGATGAGATACAGCAATGGCTGGAAAACACATTAGTGATCATGAATCTTTGTCTTAATCCTGATGGACACGCCCGCTATGTGGATCAATATGCCAGAAGGTCCAATACGATCACAAATCTATCCAGCTCAACCTGGGAGCATCTGCAACCGTGGCCTGGTGGTAGAACAAACCACTATTATTTTGACCTGAACCGAGATTGGTCCTGGCAAACCCAAAAAGAGTCCAAAGCCAGACTCGATATGTACCATGATTGGATGCCTCATATTCATGCGGACTTGCATGAAATGGGTATTAATAGTCCATACTATTTTGCCCCTGCCGCAAAGCCTTATCACGAATACATTACGGAGTTTCAACGAGACTTTCAGCAGGAAATAGGTAAGAATCATGCCGGGTACTTCGATCAGAGAGGTTGGCTTTATTTCACCAAGGAAGTCTTTGACTTATTATATCCAGCATATGGGGATACTTATCCTTTATACAATGGTGCCATTGGTATGACATACGAGCAGGGTGGTTCAGGTCGTGCAGGAAGTGCGGTCACCATGGAAAATGGAGACACCCTCACACTCTCTGACCGCATCGAGCATCACACGCTTACCAGCCTTTCTACCATCGAGGTGGCTTCCAGGGAGGCAGATCGAATTGTGAACGAATTTTCGAAATATTTTGAAGAATCCGCTGCCAATCCATCCGGTGAATATGTCACCTATGTGATACCTGCTACTAATAATCCTGCACGGATGGCAGCCTTGGTAGAGCTTTTAGATCGAAACCGTATCGAATATGGTCATGGCAAAGCACGATCTTCCCTGCAGGGTTATGATTACATTCGGGGTCAGTCTTCTCCATTTGGCATTGAAGCAGATGATCTTATCATATCTGCATACCAACCAAAATCTACACTTGTACAGGTTCTGTTCGATCCGAACACAGCCATTGAGGACTCGGTGACATACGATATTACAGCATGGAGCCTACCCTACTTGTTCGGATTGAATGCATTCGCTACTACAGAGCGGATAGCAGTGGATCGGCCTTTTGCTGCCAATAGTGATCATCAGGCTTTGCAGGAGGATGCTTATGCTACCATCATACCCTGGGATCATACATCATCCGCAAAAGTCCTGGCAAGATTGCACCAGCGGGGTATCAAGGTGAGGACTCTTTCAAAACCTGTCACACTGGAAGGTGTATCCTTTGAAAGAGGCTCATTGGTGGTGACGCGAGCAGACAATGAAGATATGGATATGCGGTCCTTAATTCAAGATCTGTCCATGGAGGGTACTCATAAGGTATGGCAAACAAACACGGGATGGGCGAATATGGGCCCTGACTTGGGAAGTGGAGACGTCCAGTTGCTGAAGAAGCCTAAGGTGCTGCTCATCACCGGGGAATCCACCAGTCCGGGTGCCTTTGGCAGTACGTGGTACTATTTTGAAGAGGTCCTGAAATATCCAGTTTCTATCGTACCCGGAGCTAATTTCAGCGAGTCGCTGCTGAATAGTGCTAATGTGCTGGTCATGCCATCAGGAGGTTATAGAGATTTGCAGGATCAGGATATAGATCTTATATCAGACTGGGTGGGCAATGGGGGTAAGCTCATCGTCACGGGAGGTGCTCTGCGAAATTTTGCGGGAAAAAATGGATTCCGGATCCAGCGAATTCAGGGAGAGGATAACGATGATGACAAGGAAGGTGATAAAAGATATGCGGATCGGGAGCGGAGAATGATCTCCGAGAGAGTACCGGGAGCGCTGATCAAAAACATGGTTGATGTGACTCATCCTTTAGGTT
>JAUILM010000236.1 GCA_030432855.1 Bacteroidia bacterium | reverse complement strand
AACCTTCCGTAGCTCAACAAAACGGAACCAGAGAAAAAACGCAAGAAGTTAGCTAGTAGTGACGGAAAGCATCCGTGATAAGTCTATCTCTGGGTTCATCTGGCTCTTTATTGACAAAGCGGGAGCCAGTGTTATCAATCTGGTAGTAACTGTTCTGCTGGCAAGATTACTGACCCCGGAAGATTTTGGATTGGTGGCGATGGTGATGATATTTTTCGAAATATCTTCTGCCTTTATCAATAGTGGATTTTCTTTTGCACTGATACGACAAAAGACAATATCAGACGAAGATAAATCCACCACCTTTATTTTTAATTTGATAGTTGCATGCGTTCTTTACGCAGTCCTGTATTTGTCGGCACCCGCCATCGCTGACTTTTTTGGTGAGGTCATTTTGATCTGGATTGTACGAATCATGGGATTGAATCTTATTATCAATTCTCTTGGTATTATTCAACAGGCGGTCCTCACACATAAAATTGATTTTAAGACCCAAACTCGAATCCGAATTGTTGCTGTAAGTATTTCCAGTGCCATTGCCATTGGAATGGCATTTTCAGGATTTGGTGTTTGGAGTCTCGTAGCCAAGCTCATGTTAATGGAGGGATTGACCTCTCTCCTATTATGGATACATCATCCCTGGAAAATATTGCTGAAATTTAGTCGAGAATCCTTTAAGAGGCTATTTGGCTTTGGATCAAATCTACTGGCTGAAGCAATTATTCACAAGGTATTTCAAAACATTCTGCAGGTGATTATCGGTCGCTTTTTCACTGCTTCCACGTTGGGATATTACTCACAGGCAAACTACCTGACTAATGTACCGGCCAATAACTTCCAGCAGATCATACAAAAAGTAACCTATCCTGTACTATCAAAGTTACAGGATGACAAGATGAAACTTAAAAGAGGTTATCGAGAGATTATGCTTTTAAGTTCGTTCATAATTATCCCGATTATGGTTATCATTGGAGTGATGGCAAATCCCATTATCGTTTCGTTCCTAGGCGAGAAATGGGAGCCATCCACTCCGTTTTTACAACTTCTTTGTCTTGGTGGAATTACTTATCATTTTAATTCCATTAACCTTGACTTACTACTGGTACTAGGCAGAGCAGACCTATGTCTTAGAGTGGAGATTGTAAAAAAGATCATCACAGGCATTGCCATCATAATCGGGATACAATTTGGCATTTATGGTTTAGTACTTGGGTATGTGGTTTCACACTATCTGGCACTGATCATTAACACATATTACTCTGACAAATTCTTATCCTACGGATTGGCTGAGCAGCTTTCAGACATAGGAAAGACAATACTAATCAGTGCGGTCATGGGTACCCTGGTTTATTTATTTAGTGCTTATGGTCCTGTCCTCCCGAATATTTGGGAAGTCATAATTGCCGTAATACTTGCCATCAGCATATATCTGGGTTTACATCTTCTACTCAAAAGTGAAGAAATAAAACTCCTGCATAAGATGGTAATTCCAAGAACTTACAAATTCTTCGTACGGAGCTAACTACGTACATAAATTCACAAAACTTATCTCGATGTCAAAAGTCGCTTTAGTCACCGGTATCACCGGTCAGGATGGAGCATACCTTGCAAAATTACTCCTTGATAAAGGCTATACAGTCTGGGGTATGAAAAGACGAAGCTCCTCCTTCAACACCTCTCGAATCGATTCGCTTTTTGCCAATGATCGACAGGAAGAAAATGGTCGATTTCACTACTTCTACGGTGACCTCACTGACGCTAACAATATCATCAACTACGTACAGGAAATTCAGCCCGATGAAATATATAATCTCGGGGCAATGTCCCATGTCAAGGTGAGCTTTGATACACCCGAATATACTGGTAACGTAGACGGCCTGGGCACACTGAGAATCCTCGAAGCTGTCAGAATCCTGGGACTCACCAAGAAGACAAGGATTTATCAGGCATCAACATCTGAATTATATGGACTTGTGCAGCAGGTACCCCAATCTGAAACCACACCTTTCTATCCCAGGAGTCCCTATGCAGCTGCAAAACTCTATGCATATTGGATGACTGTAAACTATAGGGAGGCTTACGGCATGTATGCTTGTAATGGGATTCTATTTAACCACGAATCACCGGTAAGAGGAGAAACATTTGTCACCCGAAAAATCACCCGGGCAGTTGCTAATATATCACTGGGTTTTCAGAAAACCCTGTCACTGGGAAATCTGAATGCGAAGCGGGATTGGGGTCACGCAGCAGATTATGTAGAAGCCATGTACCTCATGCTTCAGCAAGATATACCGGAGGATTATGTAATTGCAACAGGAAAAACTACAACGGTTCGATCCTTTGTTGACATGGCGTTTCGTGAGGTAGGAATTCACCTATCCTTTGAAGGTGAGGGTCCTAATGAAAAAGCACACATCGAAGAAATAGACGAGGTACAGTTCTTACTGCAAACCGGCGTACGACCAGACCATTTATACGTAGGTCAGACCCTTGTGCAGGTGGATCCTTTCTACTATCGACCCACTGAAGTGGACCTATTGATTGGAGACCCTTCGAAAGCTAAAAATCAATTGGGTTGGAAAGCAAAACATACCGTCTCTGATTTGGTCACTGAGATGGTTCAATCAGACCTGGTGGAAGTGAAACGCAATCATTTGCTTAAGACCAATGGGTTTGAAATAATTAGCAACGTTGAAGAAATCGCTTAAATGAAGAATATACTAGTAACCGGTGCTACGGGCTTTCTTGGAAGTAAGGTAGTATCTAAATTAAAAGAACAATCCATCACACCTATCCAGACCTCAAAAAGCATGGGGCTGGATTTGCTGGATCTTCAAGCTACACGAGATTTCTTTGAAAGCACCAGACCAGAAATAGTAATCAACTGTGCCGCATTCGTAGGGGGTATCCAATATGGATCCAAATATCCTGTGGAACTCTATGAAAAGAATACGTTGATGAATATCAATTTATTCAAGTGTCTCAGAGAGTTTGGGTCAAAAAAGATTATCAATCCGATTCCAAATTGCATTTATCCGGGTAGTGCCTCTCATTTTAAAGAACATGAGATTTGGGATGGTCCTATGCATGATACCGTACAGGCGTACGCTTTTGCTAAGAAAGGAATATGGATGAATGCCTGGGCAAGTCATAAGGAATATGGACTAGAGAGTTCAAATTTGGTTCTGCCTAACCTCTACGGTCCTGGTGATCACTTCGAAGCAGAACGCTCGCATGCACTGGGTGCACTTATTATGAAATTTGTGGAGGCTAAAAGAACTGGGAAACCTACTGTAGTAGTCTGGGGAACAGGAACACCTGTACGAGAATGGATGCATGTGCGGGACGCCGCCAGTGCCCTCGTTGCTGCCCTTCATGTAGACTCCGGTGTTGATATGCTAAATATTGGTGTAGAGGCAGGTATCTCGGTAATCGATATGGCACATCTCATCAAGGACCTTGTAGGTTATTCTGGTAAAATCGAACTGGATACTTCCAAGCCCGATGGTGCACCGTACAAATGCATGGTGGCACAACGAGGACCAGAGCTGCTCAACTGGAAACCTAGTATTGATTTCAAAAGTGGTATTGAAGAAACCATTCATTGGTATAAAGAAACCTACCCTTCACGTGAAGAGGTAACTGTATAAATAGAGCATTATAAAAAAGTAACAATGTCTGACACGTTTACTACAATAAAACCGGAAGTACCGACAAAACCTGTTTCGGACCCCGTACTCATCCATAAACCTCTGATCTCCCAGGAAGATATGGACTCGGTCAGAGATGCACTGGCTAGTACTTTCGTGAGTGGCGATGGCCCTGCCTGTAGACAATTTGAAAAGGAACTTCAGGAGTTTTTAGGCATTCGACATGCGCTTTTTATGAATTCGTGCACATCAGCTCTTGATCTTGCATTTCGAGCTAAAAGGTTTAAGCCAGGGTCCGAAGTAATAGTTCCCAACTTCACATACACAAGTACGGCGTTGGGCCCACTAATCAATCAATTGAATGTTCGATTAGCGGATGTAAATCCAGACAATGGGAACCTCGATCCTACCAAACTTAGAAAATACATTAATCCAAATACTGTAGCCGTCGTTGCCGTAGACTACGCCGGAAACCCAGCTGAAATGGACCAGATTCAAGAGATTGCCAAAGAAAGTAATCTCTATCTGGTCCATGACACAGCTCAGTCCATTGGAGCAAAATATAAAGGTCAGTATACCGGCCATCAGGCAGATGCCAGCACATTCTCATTCCATGGAACAAAAAACATGACGACTGGAGAAGGGGGTGCTCTGGTAACCAATGATGATGACCTGGCAGCTGCCGTAAAAATTATGCGAGAAAAAGGAACGGACAAATACTCATTCCTTACCGATAATATCACACGAGGATTCTATGAATATAAGGACATCGGAGGTAGCTATGTACAGTCCAATATAAATGGTGCGCTGGGAGTCACTCAACTTCGAAAACTTACCGAGATGAATAACCGTAGACGTGAAATCGCTCACCGGTACCTAAGAGAACTCGGTGATATTGATGCGATTGATTTCCTTCGCGTCACTGAAAACGCCGAACCTAACTGGCATTTGTTTGGCATACTTGTGCCTCCTGGTCAAAAGTACCTCATCATGGATCGTCTACGTGAGCGGGGCATCATGGCCAATGTGCATTATACTCCACTACATCGTAATGAATACTATAAGCACCTGGGAACTGATGAACAGTTTCCCGGATCCATGTCATTTTTCAACCGACTACTCAGGATACCGATTTATCCCGTTCTCACTGATGCTGAGCAAACCCGAGTCATTGAATCTGTCCATGCCGTTCTAAACTCCATATGATCAAGAAGAAAGAAATTAAATGAAAGCATTATTAATACTACCCAAAGGATATTCAGGATTTTCAAAAACGACCAGTGATACGTTGAAATATCTGGGATATGAAACGCATATCGTATACCCCGGCGACTATGTAAAAGGATGGCATAAAAAAGTTAGTAGCCAGATGTTTCGTTTCCCTTTCAAGTATCGTACAAAATGGGAAAAATTCTACCTGGATAAAATCAATCGAAATTATGAAGTCGCTTACGACGCGATACAACCCGATTTAGTTTTTGTTTATAATAACGGATACTTACGTCCTGAGACACTAAGTCGATTTAAGAAAAAATCGAAGATCGCATTCTTTCTGGGAGATTGCCCTTATTATACTGCAACTAACCGGCACTTCCTCCCCCTTCTGTTTTATGCAGATGGAATCTTTACTACTGATAGCTTTTGGATTGAGGCACTTCACAAACTGGGATTAAAAAATCTGGAATTCATGTATCCCAGCCTTCCTCCTCAGCATTTCAAAAAACCACTGGATGCAGATCTTTACAATAAGTACAAATCGGAGGTACTCTATATTGGCATGTGTTACAAGACAAGCTGGGGATTTAAAAAAGCCAGTTTTCTGAACAGCTTTACCGATTTCGATCTCCATCTTCACGGCGACCATTCATGGAAGCGTTGGTTTGATTATTTTCCAAAACTGGAGGATCACTATAGGGAGCGCACTGAGTACTTTTCTGTGGAGAAGATCAACGACATGTATAATGCCACTAAAATAGCACCCGTAGATGCCAATCCCGGACTACTACACGCCATTCATTGGCGCTTCATTGAGGCCCTGGCATCAGGAGCATTACCTGTACTAGAGTGGCAACAAGGTGTTGATGAAATATTCGGCAACGAAAATGTGCCCGCGGTTAAATGTTTTGATGAATCAAAGGAGGTGGTGCAATATTACCTTAATCATGAGAATGAGCGTCTGGAAAAAGTAGCGTGGCTTACAAAAGTCATGGAAGAACGATTCTCCATCGAGAACAACGCCGATCTTTTAGCAAACACGCTTAATTTAAAAGTTAAACCCACAGCACTCGCCTACTAATGTTAAATCGAATTCCCGCATCGATTAGATTATACGGTCTGGTACTACTGGCAGTCATAGCTGTGTACTTTGCATCGGCAAGTGTGACTGCTGTGTTCTTTATCCTTACACTCATTGCATATTTCTTCTCAAAAGATGAGGCCTTTTGGCTGGTATTCTTTCTGATCATTTCCGATGGTTTCTTAAGCTTCTTTGGATTATACGAAGCTACTCTGGTGGTTCTACCCGGACTGCCGGGTATTGAGATGGGGCAGCTATATATCATACTTGCTGTGGTAAAAGCACTGGGAAAACAGCCAGCAACGAATGCCTTTTATAATAACTTCCTATATGCACTGGGGCTCTACGTCGTCTTTTTGGTCGTTCAGGGTTACATAGTAGGACTTTCTGGGGGGATGAATGTCCAATTCAGATTATTAAAGTGGATTACACCTCTCGGTTTATTTTATGCTATACCGAGACTATATAAATCGGAGCAAGACTATGCCCGAATTTTCAGGTATATCTTTCCTATGGCATTTGTCATTCTGGGAACTCAGTTGTTCACCATATTGATGTCAGAAACTCCGGCGCAATTCTCAGGAGGAAAGGAAAAATATGAATTTGCGATTGAAGTCACCAAGGAAAGAACTTACCGGGGACTTTTTAATCAGATGGTTTTGTTGCTCACTTTGTTTGGTGCACTATACTATCTAGCCAGACAAAAAGGAATATTTCGAAATACATATTTGTATGCTATTATAGCGGCCAACTTCGCTTCCGTATTTCTGTCAGCCACCAGAGGGTGGACGATTGGTTTTAGTTTTATCATTATTTGCTTCTTTATTTTTGTACAGAAGTTAGGTACCAGGCAGCTAGCCTCCATCATTGGAGTAGGTGCATTATTTTTCATAGGAGTATTGTCTACTCCGGTAATTCAAACTCAGGTGAATAATGCATTTAAACGAATGCTTACCCTGGAGGCACTGGCTAAAGGAGACCTCACCGCAAATGGTACTCTGATAAGGCTAAGTCAACGGGGTCCGAGAGTCATGAAGCAATGGGAAGAATCACCTATCACGGGATGGGGGTTCTCCAATCATTTTTTCGAACATGGAGATTTCCATGTCGGGAATCAAAACATATTGCTTCATAGCGGAATCATCGGCTATATTTTACTTAATTCCTTCTTCGTGTTCTTTTGCCTATCCCTCTACAATAAGAGTCAAACGATATCCACGAGCGATACGCGAAAAGAAAGTTTACTGGTATTTGTCGTGTTTTTCGCCGGCTGGTTCCTCATACATTCTACTTCGGAGCAGCACTTCTTCTTCTATTTTGAAAATCCTGGCAACGGTATTATCCAGGGTGTATTTTTCACCATGGCGGCACTTGTTTTTGCCCGTGAGGACTTACCGATTGAGAATAGTCCGTCTACCATCGCAATTCCAGAAAAAGTATGATATCCACACCGGTGAGAGTTAGCAACACAATTCCTATCGATATGGGACATGGAGGGATTCACTACATCATGTGGTCTGCCGGACCAGGGGGTGCCGAACTCTCTGTAAAGCACTATCTGAAGTATCTATCGGAATACCAGATGTCTGTCTTCAGCTTACGACCAGAAGAGAATATGATCTTCAATGAAGATGAGATCAAAATCACAACTGGTTCTTTTGACAATGTGACCTGTTATAAAGAATACTATCGGTACTGCCGGAAACACAAATCAGATTTCTTCCATATTTTGAATGGCGGTCCCATTATACTTCTTCTCACGCTTCTGGCCGGTGTGAAAAATCCACTATATCACATTCACGGGACATTATATTGGAACACAAGTTGGAAAAAGCTAATCTTTAAATCAATATGGCAGATCACTCGATTGTTCAGAACGACTTTCGTAGGTGTCAGTGAATACAATACGGCCATTTTCCACAATGATGTCATCCCCGTTTCGCCCAGGATTATATCGAATGGGTTAGAAACCAGGCAATTTCTTGCAAAACGACATAGACGAAAATCATTACAGAAAATCGGATATGCCGGGAGGCTGGCCGAAGGCAAAAACATCAATCTCGTAATTGACCTATTTGATGAATTGGCCGACAAAGATCTAGCGTTAGAATTACATATAGCGGGTAGTGGACCCGCTGAAGTCAGCATCAAAGAGTTTGCTGCTGCCGCAAGGAATGCTGAC
>JAUILM010000235.1 GCA_030432855.1 Bacteroidia bacterium | reverse complement strand
GCCCCATTTTATCACATCGTAATTGCTGACTCCCGGGCTCCTCGGGATGGTCGCTTCATCGAAAAGATTGGTACCTATAATCCAATGACCAAGCCTGCGACGATCGAGTTGGATCGCGACCTGGCTTTTGATTGGTTGATGAAGGGTGCTCAACCTACGGATACCGCCAGAGCCATCCTGAGATTCAAGGGTGTATTGTACAAAAAGCATCTAATGCGTGGTGTACAAAAAGGTGCTATGACAGAAGAAGAAGCACAGGCAAAGTGGCAAAAGTGGGTTGACGAAAAGGAAGCAAAGATTCAGAAACGTCGTGAAGCAACGGCAGCTGAAAAAGCTAATTATCTTGAGGCTGTAAGTGGTAAAATACCTTCAGTAGTAGTGAAGGAGGAAGAGCCTGCTGAAGAAGTTGCAGAAGCACCAGCCGCGGAGGAAGCATCTGAGGCACCTGCTGCTGAGGAAGCACCAGCTGCTGAAGCCACTGAGGAAGCACCCGCTACAGAAGAGGCTCCTGCTGAGGAAGCACCTGCAGCCGAAGTAGCCGAAGAGGCACCTGCAGCCGAAGAGGCACCTGCAACCGAAGCAGCTGAAGAGGCACCTGCAGCAGAGGAAGCGGCAGCAGAGCCGGAAGCAGAAGAGAAGTAATTACACCGTTTGGTAGATAGACTTGATTGCACGGGCAGATTTCTTTTACCTGTCGTCGCATTTCACTATCTTTAAGCACATACTGAAAAAATAATTGAACCTAGTAGCCTTAATTGTGCTACTAGGTTTGTCTTTATCTAAGAAAAGAAGAAATCAAATGAAGCCACTGAGTAAAAAGTACCAGGAAAGCGCCGAATCAATAAAAGAAGCAATTCAGGCATCTGATGAACTAGCCACCTATCTCAGCAATGAAGAAGAGGAGGACTATGCTAAGTTGCAAGCCAAATTTGAAAAACAGATTAATGATTTGCACGAAGAAGTTGCTGCACAAGATCCATTGCAATTGTTTTCTTTGGAAGATACCCTGATAGATCCCGGATTTGAGGGTTTATTCTTTCCACGGATTTTGGGCTATGCAGTACTGCGTGGTGATACTAACGAACAGTTTAAGTACGTACGACCTCAGGAGCATTTTAAGAAAGTGTTGCTGGCTATTTGCAACTCGATGTACTTTGATATTATCAAGCGAAGAGTAGGACAGGCTATACAAATTGGATTTGCGCTGAGCAGTGATATTTGGATCACTAATCTGGTAGATGAGGTGGATAACAAGCATGTGAAGCAGTTTCTGATGACTCAGAAAATGGATAAATATCGTGTAGAGAAAAATCGTCGATCCGGATATGTCCGATTCAAGAAACAGTTTCAAACCACCAATTTCGAATCTACCGAGTTTCCCGGCACACCCGGGGAGATGGCAACCGGTTTTGGATCCGTAAGAAAGTTTCTCGAGTACCGAATCAGTACAAAGGCTGATCACTCAAGTTACCTTTCTGAAATACTGAAAGTGCTGGAAAACAAGGATCTCGCAGGGACGCAAAAGTACGTGCATCTCATGGGCCTGGTCATCAATTTCATTGACTTTAGAGGTGAGATGAAGGACAGCTTGAAAAAGGTCCTTAATGAACAACGCAAGAAGGATGCGAATTTTAATGAGCGATACTTTGTATTCCTCAATGAATTGCTTCAGTCCTCACTACCAGTAGACGCAGATTGCGATACACGTGTACATGATCTGCTGGATATGAGTATCCATGATGACATGCAGCAATACTATGATGCACTTAATGAACTGGCGAAAAAAGGCTTTGTTCACGAAGAAGCGCAGGAAGCTGTCAGAAAACTATACGCCAAGTACGATGGCTTATCAATGATCAATGGCTGCCTTCGGCTTTCTGTCCTCAACCAGTTTGTTCAGGTATTGAGAAACCTGACTGAGGCAGAATATCCAGATTATTTTGAGCTGAATAAGACTTTTGTCACGTACATGGATATCTTTGATTATCAGCAGTTTAATCAATGGTTGAAGGAAGATTCTCTCAAGTATGTGAAGAAATTGCTCAAAAAGTATACGGATAAGCGGGGACGAGATTATCAGGACATTAAGAAATTTGTCATCCCTACTTTCCAGGACCTGGGCTTTATGAAGGAAAAGGAAGTACTTGAGTTATTTAAAACACGTAGAAAGCGCAAGAAAGCGACCGCGTAAAGCAATAGCTCAGATCTAGCTAGTCTGAATATTCAAATCGGTATCCCACTCCACGGATGCTTTTGAAGTAGCGGGGATTCTTTGGATTTTCTTCAAAGTATTTGCGGAATGACAGGATGAAGTTATCAATAGTGCGTGTGGAAGGAAATACATCATAACCCCATACAGCTTGTAAGATTTCCTGTCGGGACACCACTTCATTTCGACGCTCTATAAGTAGCTTTAGTAGCATCGCTTCCTTCTTGGTCAGGTTGATTTCTCCATCCTTTCCCCGTGCAGTATAATTGCCGAAATTGACCCAATAATCATCGAACTCAAATTGTCGCAGGGAGGCCTCTATTTCCGGATTGCTTCTTTTAAGCACATTCTTGATGCGCAATAATAACTCCTGCAGATGAAAAGGTTTATTGATGTAGTCGTCAGCACCCAGACTAAGCCCCTGTACACGGTCCTGAGGCGTATCCTTGGCCGTAAGGAAAATGATGGGTGTTTTTTCATCCCTCAATCTGATTTGCTCGCAAATGCTGAATCCATCCACTCCCGGCAACATGACATCCAATAAGATAAGGTCAAAATGCTGATCAGACCATAGCTGAATCGCCGTCTTCCCTTCTCCGGCTACTATTACTTCATACCCCTCCATCCGTAGATTGAGAGCAATCACTTCCTGAAGACTTTTTTCATCTTCTACCAGCAAGATGCGCATAGCGTTATTTCTTATTTCTTTGGAATTCTCAGGACAAAAGTACTGCCTTTCGGTGTATTACTTTCCACATGTATCTTTCCCCCATGGTATTCCATCATTTTAGATACAATATACAAACCCAATCCCGTCCCTTTTGTTGAGCGGGTTTCTTCGTGCCCTGATCTATAGAACTGTTGAAAAATCTTCTGTCGCTCGCCTGGTGGGATTCCAATTCCCTGATCCCTTACTTTAATAATTGTTTCCTCTTTTTTAGAGGTGATTTCTATTTCGACCGGTGAACCCGGATCACTGTATTTAAGTGCATTCTCTATGAGGTTAAACATGACGGATTGAAAACCCTGAATGTCCACTTTTGCCAGGATCGGTTTCTCTTCGCTGGACAGCAATCGAATGTCTGCTTCTGGTCTGATTCGTTTGATATCCTCAGAGACCTCTTCGATCAGTCCATATAAATCGGTGGTTTCGAAGACCGGGGTAAAAGATTTGTCAAGCCTGGAAGACAGCAAGAGATTTTCTACCAAAGCCGAAAGCCTTTCAGTCTCCTTTATACCATGTTTTGCCAGATTTTCCTGGTGTGAGCGTTCCAAACGGCGGGTTTGTAAGGTTTCAAGTATCAGACTAATGGAAGCTAGCGGTGATTTCAGTTCGTGGGTAATGGCCAGCAGGAAGTTTCGCTTCTGACGAATGGTATCGATCTCTCTCTGGTACCCTCTGTTGATAAACCAAATACCAATCATGAGTGCAATAACAAATACGGATCCTTCGCCGAGCACCATCCAGAATTGCTTGTCCCGTTTGTCAACAAGTGACTGATACTCTGATGTTAGTTCGAATGATCCATTGTTTCCTTCGGCCTGCCAGATTAATTCTTTTGACTGAGCAGTTGCATGGAAAAGCTCGTTATTCTTTTTTATAAGTAGCACAGCCCACCAAAGAAAGGCGAGCAACATGTAGATCAGTATGAATTGTGAAAATAGCCGTAAACGATCTACTTTCTTCTTCCTTTTCTTCATGATGTTTCATACACATGATCCAATCCCCTCAGCAGGATCTGACCAGCCATTTCAAGATCGTCATCCGTATGAGCTGCTGATATGAATCCCACTTCATACCCTGAGGGTCCTAGATAGACGCCTTTGTTCAGCAGATATTCATGGAGCTTCTTGAAGTTTTCCATGCTGGCCGGGTCAATTTCGCTTGCTTTCTTGATACGGTGCTGGCTAAAACATATCCAAAAAATGGATCCAATGGATGCCAGGTGCATGGGGTACCCTTTTTCCTCCACATGCTCCATGATCTTACCTACGAAGTGCTGAGTTTTTTCTTCCAGTTGGCTATAAATATGTTTTCCGGCAAGTTCTTCCAGGGTGGCCAGACCAGCAGCCATAGCCACGGGATTTGCTGAGAGAGTTCCCGCCTGGTAAACCGGACCTTCCGGACTGATGTGAGACATGATTTCTCGGGAGGCGGCGAATGCACCTACGGGTAGACCTCCACCAATGATTTTCCCAAACGTAATGATGTCGGGTTGAATATCATAGTATCCGGCTGCACCCTCAAAACCCACACGAAATCCACTGATCACCTCGTCGAATATGAGCAATACCCCATATTTGGTGCATAGTGCCCGCAATCCCTGAAGATATTCTTTATCCTGCAACAGTAATCCATTATTTGCCGGGATGGGTTCAATGATTACAGCTGCGATTTCTTCCTGATGTTTTTTCATCACCTCTTCCAGGCGATCCAGATCATCCAGCGGAAGAATCAGTGTTTCCTTGATAAAGGCTTCGGGGATACCTGCCGAGCTACTGGTTCCAAACGTGGCCAGTCCTGATCCAGCACTCACTAATAGTGAGTCTACATGTCCATGGTAACAGCCATCAAATTTTATGATTTTATCCTTCCCGGTCACACCCCTCGCCAGGCGTATGGCCGACATCACGGCTTCAGTACCAGAACTTACAAATCGAATCTGCTCAATGTATTGATGCTTGTTGAGGATGAGGCCTCCCAATTGATTGCCCAGTCGGGTTGGGGCACCAAAAGAGGTTCCGTTCTTCACCGTTTCGACAATCCGGTTTCTGACCCTTTCATGATTGTGTCCCAATATAAGGGGACCCCAGGAGCAACAGAAATCGATGTATGTATGATTGTCTTCACAGGTGATTTTACAGCCATTGCCCTTCTTGATGAAGAGTGGAGGGCCACTCACCGATTTGAAGGCTCGCACCGGAGAATTCACTCCTCCGGGAAAATACTCTTTCGCGGTCTCAAAGAGTCGGGCTGATTTTTGACGATCTCTCATACTTAACGTTGTGTAGAAGCTAGTTGGTAACTGATATGCAATGTTAGTTTTTTTCGGGCAGTAAATAGTCTTTCAGGAAATAGAATTGGCTATCTTCGTCACACACAGACGCAGACCGATTGATAATTGAATGAGCCAGACCCTTAAGTCATATATACCTAAAGTCCTGAGCGAGAATAAGATAGTCCTTTTGCAGGGAGTAGGAACCTTGCGAATGAACTATAGGCCCGCTGTCATCGACGAAGGTCTCTCTGTGATGACCGCTCCCCGCGAAGAGATCTACTTTGTGCCTGGTGATGAATCGGCTCTTGATCCCGTACTGGTTAAGATCGTGGAAATGATAGCACTGGTCGACCATGACGAGGCTACTGATCTGGTACAGCGATTCATGCAGGATCTCCAAAAGGAACTTCGCGATAATGGATTTATCACGTTGCCCAATGTCGGTTGGATCAAACAGGATAACTGGGGAAATCTATTCTTCGAGCCTGCTGCTGAGTATATTGAGATGAACTCCTTCTTTGGTTTCGGAAGTATCGAACTACCGGAGGCCCTTTCCATGGCTGAACAGGAAGCACTGGCTGATCTCAAAAAAACGGCCAGTGAACAATCAGCAGCAGCTAAGCTACAGCGTGAAAAAGAACGTCGGAGATGGGGGTTTATCATTAGTGCATTGGCCCTGCTTGTGATATTGGGTGTACTTTATTTGACCAATAGAAGTTCATCCGGCATTGGAGATACAATACCTACGCAGCAACCTACTTCGCAGGATGAAGATGAAAATCTGAATAGCGATACATTGCAACTGGAAGAAGTCGAGCCGGATTCATTATCACCTGCAGGTGTGAGCCCTCCTCACGTCAGGGAAGAAGGACCTAACTACCTGCCCGTTCTTACCAGCCAAAAGGAAGTACCGGTTGCAGAGGAGACAGATGAAAGCCCCTGCATCATTATTGTGGGTGCCTTTGGTCTGGAGGCTAACGTGGATCGAATGAAGTCCCGTATAGAAGAAGCAGGATATACGTCTGTGGAAATCTCAGGAAGCAGATTGACAAAAGTCGGGCTTCGTTTCGACTGTAGTGATTCGGATGGAAATGCACTCAACTGGGCACAGCAAAATCTGGATCCAAACGCGTGGATATTCAACGAGAATTAAACTCGTTGCCAACAAGCCCTTTCGACTCATAACAAATCTGATTTCTATATGCCAGATTCTTTTATCAGGGAGATTTACCAGCATCAGAGAAAGACTTTCTTCCTTATGGCAGGTCCATGTGTGATAGAAAATGATCAACTGCCTTTGGAGATTGCGTCTCACATCAAGCAGGTGACCAGTAGGTTAGGCATACCTTATATATTCAAAGCTTCATATCGTAAGGCAAACAGAAGCCGGCTGGATTCTTTCACCGGTATTGGAGATGAAAAAGCGCTGGATATATTGAAGCACATCAGGGATACCCTGGGGGTTCCCGTTGTGACCGACATTCACAGCGAAGCAGAGGTACAACTGGCGGCACCCTATGTTGATATCCTGCAAATACCAGCCTTCTTATGTCGTCAGACGTCACTACTGGTGACCGCAGCAGCTTCGGGAAAGTGGGTAAATATCAAAAAGGGACAATTTCTGAGCCCGGAGGCAATGCAATTTGCTGTCGACAAAGTGAGAGAAAGTGGCAATGAAAAGGTACTGATCACTGAGCGGGGTACCACCTTTGGTTATCAGGACCTGGTGGTTGATTTCAGAGGAATCCCAGTAATGAGAAAGCAGGCTCCCGTGATTTTGGATTGTACACATTCTCTTCAAAAACCGAATCAGTCCAGTGGAGTGACTGGTGGATTGCCCGCACTTATCGAAACCATGGCCCGGACCGGGATTGCGGCAGGAGTAGACGGCTTATTTATCGAGACACACCCATCACCAGAGCAGGCTCTTAGCGATGGTGCTAATATGCTGCCTCTCGAACGATTAGAGGGTTTGTTAGAGCAAACGCTGGCTATAAAATCGGTGTTATCATCGTAAACAGTTACTATGGTACACAGAGTTGAGGTGACGATCGCACCGGATAAGATTGAGGACGAGGCATTTATCTACCATAAAGTGGCGACCCGGTTGAAACTCGGAAAAGAGCAATTGTCATGGAAAATCGTTCGCCGTTCCATTGATGCAAGGAAGAGACCAGTTTTCAAAGTACTTGTGGAGGTTTATGTAGGTGAAGCGATCCCGGATCTCATTCCCGATTTTTCCCAACAATTTCAAAAAGTAGATGACGCCCCTGAAGTGATGATCGTGGGAGCGGGACCGGCAGGATACTTTGCTGCCCTGGAATGTATCATACGGGGTCTGAAACCCATCGTATGGGATCGGGGAAAGGATGTGCAGGCAAGAAGAAGAGATTTGCGAGCCATCCAGCAGTTCAGTGAAGTAAATCCTGATAGCAATTATTGTTTTGGTGAAGGGGGAGCGGGTACATACTCTGACGGTAAGTTATATACGCGATCCAAAAAGCGCGGTAGTGTGAAGCGAATCCTTGAGCTTCTGGTGTTTCACGGAGCCACGGAAGATATTTTGGTTGACGCTCACCCACATATTGGATCAAATAAGCTGCCCCGCATCATTGCCAACATTCGTGATACTATTGTCAATTATGGTGGACAGGTTCATTTTGGAAAACGGCTTACGGATATCGAGATCACAGAGGGTCAAACCTCAGGACTGACGTTCAATGAGAATGAGCCAATTTCTGCTCGTCACGTGATCCTGGCCACTGGTCATAGTGCTCGAGATATCTACACGCTACTCTTTAGTAAGGGAGTTCGTCTGGATGCGAAGCCATTTGCCATGGGAGTCCGTATCGAGCACCCACAGCCACTGATTGATGAGATGCAGTATGGGCGCACTCCACGGGAGCAGGGACTTCCGGCAGCG
>JAUILM010000234.1 GCA_030432855.1 Bacteroidia bacterium | reverse complement strand
TGGTAAGTTGCCATTTATAATGCTCCAAATCTCCTTTCTTTTGTATCTCCGGCTTTTCTCCTGCAAGATTCCATCTGGATCTTAATCCTACTGATTGAGGGACGATTACCTCAAATATACTTTCGACCACACCCACATCATAAAATGGTCTTGGACACCATCTGGGATAATTGAACAAGGACGTGTATTTAATCTCATATTCAAATTCGATAGTGACCGGAAAATTGGGAATATTCAGATCCAGGTATTTAATTCTGCTATCATCATACAAGGTTCCCCCACTGGTGATACTTTGATCAAGGAAGTCTTTTTCTCTAAACTTTTCCAATTCCTCACCATTGCTATTAGACACAACACATCTCATATCAACTATATTGATGAACTCATCATAATAGACATATGGCATGAATTTATTTAGACCCGCCTGATTGAATACCAGCACCTTATTTTTCACAGTTTGGGAGGCTGAACCTGGATCCTGGACTATCAGCGTGGAATGATAAGACTCAATCACTGCACTGGCATCTTCAAATAAAGATTCCTGGTCTTGTCCCCTTGACACTGAGTAGATCAGGAAGAATGCAATAATTAACGGGTATTTCATCACATTCTTTTTAAAACAACCTGCTCTGCCTGCTTTTTCACTATGAGGTCATAAAAATTACGCAGCGCGGGATATTCGGATCCTGAAAACAAGGTTTTATTAATTTTGAGGCTGCTGCGTAGAGTTAACATATTTCCAGTAACAGAGACATCGTAAAGGTAATTGGCGGACTGTTCAGGAAGAGAAATGGCGAGTTTTTCAGGTAATGTTTCGACCGTATATCCTTCTGGAATCAAAAATTTAAGGAAATAATATTCATCCGACTTATTGGCAAACTCCACGGGATATGATCTGGTTTCCGATTTGAATGGATTTGATGTCTTTTGGTCCAATAACATGGGATTGAAATACAGCATATCACCCACTTCATCCACATACTCCTCAAGTTCAATTTCACATACTGCCTTTATGGGTTTATTCAATTCCGCCGCCCCTTCTATCTCCACATCATTTACAATGAGACCAGACATAGCGTCTTCCATGTTAGTTGCATAAGCTTCACCATGATCCGTCAGTGTATAAGTGCCTCTGTAATTAAATGCAGCCTGATCAAAAAGTGCATCGGTCTTCGTCCCTACAAGAAGTCCATCCTCTAATTTCACATCAGTTATAGATTTACTTTTTGTTGGCCCGGTTTCCAAAGGAATCCATTCACTAATACTTTGGTCAATCAGCCTACCTTTTTGATTTAAGCATCTCATGGGCAACGTGCCTGGTTGGGAATGTTTCTCAGTAGCATCGATAAGTACATAATCATCACCCATCAGCACCAGGCTAATCACGTAATTAAAACTTGTCAATGTGGGAAAAGTAGGAAAAAGCAATCCATTACTACGGGTGCTTAATGCCACTGGAAATGAATTTAACCCTGCTTCTCGCAGAAAAGCCGTTAGCAGAAGATTAATATCCGCACTATTCCCAATGCCACTCTCATATGTTTTCTTCAAATTATCTGAAATGTAAAGCCTGTTCTCACCATTCCATTTCATCTTCTTCTTAATATGGTCATCAATCACCATAACTTTCTCCTCTGGTGTCAGGTCTTCAGTTATTATTTCGGGTAATATTTTCCTGATAAATGCAGATTTATCCAATGCTTTACCAAAACTCTCATTTTCCATCAATTTTTGATTAATGGCCTCCCATGAGCTGGTATAAGGCACATGTGGTGCATTTGGAAACTTGGTGAGTGATAACTCAAATGTGATTGCACTCATATAATTGGATGAATTACTGAGATATGGCTCCTCTTTAAAGGCAGGAATATCTTTTGCGACCCATTTATCCAAATATTCGATGTACCGAAAGCTGCTATTGCTGCCACCCAAAGTGGTAGTCCTTGAGCTCTCCTCATGACTTTCCATTGGATGATAGCCCTTTACATTTTTATTGTAGACCAGATATTCCGGAATCTGAGTATTGTATTCACTGTACAGAGTGGGGATAGAGCGCTGAAAATTCCAACTCTGCAGGTTAAAAGGATAGGGTGATCGCACAGTGTACTGAAGTTCGTAAACACTACCTTCCTTGATGTTCGGCATGGTTACTTTCACCTGATTCCAATTCTCATTTGTTTCCTCCCGGAAAATGGCGTCTTTTGAAAGCTTCACCTTGGAAAGTTTACCCTTTTCATTTATCTCGTAGGAAAAGCCCTTGAGTGTACCCATTTCCTCCTTATATCTACCACCCACATAGAGCGGTATTTCATAATCGGCCCAGTCGAATCCTTCAGAATCAATTATTTTTACGATGATCGTTCGCTCAAAATCAAGTTCGAAGTCCCATAAGGGATGGTCGAACCTAAAGTAAGACCTACCGACATCACTGATGATCACGGCATGAGCTGAAGTATCTAACTCGTATGTTTCCATTTTGAGGGCCTTCATAATGAGGTCTTCATCGGTGGCATGGACATGAAAATGCACAAGAAAGGAGAGAAAAATCCATAGGGTTTTTATGGATAGATAGTGATGGTTAATATGCATGGCATGTAGATTTTACCTACTAAGACTAAATTCTGTGCCAAAGTCCAGATCTTTATGAGATAACAGATGTGGAACTATCTGATAAGAGATATGCATTTTAACGAATAGGTAAGGAGTTGCAAGCGATGCGTTAATAAAATCAGAACACCCCGGTACCCGTAAAAAAAAATGTCTATTTTGAAGGCGCTTCATTTATTATACATGAGAAGAAATTTGATTGTTGGGATATGCTGCATGTTCGGTGTTGTCAGCCAGCTTTTTGCGCAGTCCAGTATTTTATATGATCACGGACACTATGGTTTGAATTTTTCAGACCTGGAAAATATCAAATGGCAGTTTGATCGTGAATACAAATTGGTAGTGAACAAACTTGAAGATGTCGCAATTCTCCGAAATATCGCGATCGAAACTTCCTCTGGATCTGGTGAAACTCTTGTGGATGCGCAAGTGAGTATCTATACACAGGATCAGGACACGCTATCATTCAATCAGGATTCTTTTGCCGTCCAACCTTTTGATGCCCAATGGACAGAACACTTATTGGTCGTCAATGAAATGCGAGTATTTGACACCGTACTGGTGAAGTATTCCATACAATCTAACCTATCTACGGATATACAGCGTTGGACCGTGCAACATATGTATCCTGTCAAAGAAAGTAAGGTCAGCTTTTTGGTTCCTGAAATCTTTGAGTACGAAGACTACATTTCCAACAGATCCCAACTAGTAAGTGAAATTGCGACAGATTCAACTTTGCGATTAGATCGGGGCAGAATCCCTCTTAAGGGCCTGACATTAACATTCAGGGATATTCCTGCTTATTTAATAGAACCATTAGCACCTGCTGAAACGGTACAAAGAACGAGTTACTTCTTTTCCGTAACTCAGTTTTCACTGGGAAGCGAAGATGCTTACATGCCTCCCTGGACTGTTCAGGCTAGTGATCTGGTTGTAAGTGATTGGTTTGGCAAACAGTATCGTACCCGGGCCAACTATCGATGGCTGCTGGCAGAGGCGTCACCCCTATTTGACATCAAGTATGAGGACCACCTTTTCATACTTAAGCTATATGAATTTGTGCATCAGACATTGCAATGGGATGGATCTTATGGACTATTCCCATCGCACACACTACCAGAAATGGCCGGTGCACGTACTGTCAATAAATCGGCGATGAATATAGCAATGATGGCATTGCTTGATGCTGCTCAGTATAAAGCACATCCCGTCCTGGTGACTACCACTGATCAGACTCCCGTCATCACGGATATACCCAATATTAATCAGTTTGATCACTTTGTGATTATGGTAGAGTTGGGTCGCGAACGCATCTATATCGATTGTGGTGATCCTAACCTTCCTATTGGATGGATTGACAGTGGCGTGCGAACTACTAACGCCATGTTTATCAAAAACTACAAATTCACATGGATTCCCTTGCCTGACTTCAAGTCTCAGAGTTCTTCCGTTTTATCCATACGGGTAGATAATGATTTCTCCGCTTCAGGGACCATCGATTTGACCTATCGGGGATATGATGCCCAGACCGAAAGAAACCTGCTGGATTCAGATAGAAATGCCTTCTTCTGGAAATCCAGGGCAGGCGCTATAAGTCCTGACGTGCGTGTAGATTCAGTCCGTTTTGAAAACGTGCAAAACCTTCTAGAACCCCTTAAGGAAAAAGTCTATTTCCATATTGATCCCTCTCTGGACCATGAAGAGTTGATCATTAATCCCGTTTTCTATTCATACTTTTCAAACTCATATCTACTTGATTCTTCAAGAATGAGTCCCGTGCTTTATCCATTTGAAATGCAAGAAGAGTCTGTAGTTCATCTAAGATTGGATAAGAGCCTCGATATTCAGGTACCTGAAAACGCAAAATTAGTACTCGCTGGTGGTGGGTCAGAGATGTTGTACCAGAGTAGCTCGGAGCAAAATGATATGACACAGGTGAGATTTAGTATGAAGCTATTGAACCATCAATTTGATCAGGGGATGTATCCTGCACTGCAGAACTATATGTCGCAGGTGGAGCAAAAGATTAACCAACCGATCGTTATTACTAAAAAGACACTCTAAAGGAGCAATTGTCAAAGCTCAATCTACGTTCGGTTGATTATTCTGGCCACCAGAATGTACGATTATCAAATTCGCATTTCACGCGTGTCTATGCCTCCAGATATCTTTCACGTACAATGTTGAGATGATGAATCTCATGCCCTGCGATTATAAAGCCGATAGCCAGGGGAGTGAAATTCTTACCCGCAGCTGTGCCCATCCTTATCAGCATATCATCTGAAAAATTCTTAAACAAAGATAGGGTCGATGCACGTACCGCCTGATACTCCTCTATAATTGACGCAATCGATCGTTGGCTAGCCTCCGAAAAGGGTACGTAGGCATTTTGATCGAATTCGCGCATGGGAATGATGTCAGCCCTGGCAATCCGCAGTGCCCTGTAGTTGAAGATTCGCTCAGTATCGATGATGTGTATCATCACCTCTTTGATGGTCCACTTGTCCTTTTTATAACTGTAGTTCCATTTTTCAAAAGAGATCTCCCGTAGAAATTCCGGAGTTTCCCTGGCAAGGGTCTGTAACCCTACTAAATAGTCATCATCCTCTACCAAATCAATGTAGGGTGTGTAATTTTCATGTGCATCTATCGATCTGGGTCTACCTATATGTTTTTCCATTATGTCAATATATAATGTACTTAATGTCAGGACTATAAATTACTCCAATAATCACTATGTCAAAAGTTAACCTTGTATGGCACGTCTTTTGAAAAACTATGGATGGAGCTAATGCGGATTGGATTTAATGATTTCCAAGCCCGCATTGATATGGTCGAATAAATCCGGTGGGTGTCCTGTGTGACGTTCCACCGGGTTTCGTTTATGCCCCATCCTAACAATTACAGTATTGAGTGTACGATTACAAATGATATACTGTCCACGTATACCTCGTGCATAAAAATAATCGAGTCCCTGATATTTTACTAACCACCAGTGTAATCCATAGTTAATATTGGTCTTCTGGGTCCAAATATCATAGATAGGCAGTGGAGTCAGTGATTCCTCTACAAACTGAGGGTCCACAATTTGCTTTCCATTCCATGTTCCATTATTGAGATACAATTGACCAATTCGAGCAAAATCAATGGGTGTGGCATAAAAACAGCAAAACGCTTTCTCCATCCCATTGGGACGGTCAAGGTTCCAATAAGCTGGGTATTCGGCTTCAATCTTGTCCCATAATCGATCGCTGACCAGATCTGAAATAGTCTGACCATAAATATGCTGGAGTACCATTCCCAATATCTGTGTGTTACCACTTGCATATCGATACACTTCACCGGGTGGTCTCCTTACGCTCAATCTATCAATCACTGCGGCCAGATCCTGACCGTAGTAAGCCTCCGCATTATCACTGAAGGCACCACCTTCTGTTTCTCGCCATGAGAGACCAGAGCTCATACTAAGTAAGTGCCTGATGGTAATGTGTTGTTTTTCACCCTGTGAAAAAGAGCTGATATACCTTCCTACCGCATGATCCAGCTCCATTCGACCCTCTTTTATGGCAATGCCAATGAGAATACTGACAATAGATTTGGCCACTGAAAAGGAATTGATGGGCGTTTCTCTCTTAAAGGGATCCCAATAGTTTTCAAAGAGCAACTGTCCATCCTTTATCACCACAAATGATGTAGTTCGCAAGCCCTCAAGATCAGCCAACCTCTCTGCTGATAATTGGTGTTGATTATAATGGGGATGCATATCCCAGACAGCAGCATTACTACTGCGAATGGTCCGATTGGCAAAAGCCTCCTTCTCATTAATATCCGGACCTAATCGACCGGACTTGTATGCCATCCGTAACCCTTTTACAATGAAAGGTCTTTGCCACAATACCAAACCCATTCCCAATAAGAGGAGCAACAATATCATGAACACATAAATCATTTCGTATTCCTTCTTTTTCGACTGATCACGTCGATAGCAGTTATGATCGCCATTGTGCCAAAAACAGGTACACTCGCCTTGTCTGAATCCAGATAGTTGTTCAGTAAGCCATGCGTAAAGTAGGTAACGAGGGCAAGTGCTGAAAAGAGTAATAAATGTCGGGTTCTGCCGGGTGGCAATCTATTGTATGTATTATATGCAGTGTAAAAGATAAAGAATACCAGCACTAAGACAGATAGCATCCCAGGAATTCCTGATTCGGCAAGGGGACCTAGATACTCACTATGGGCATTGCCCACATCTCCGAAATTAGTACTGATTATGGTAAGATCACGTGCATTTTGGTAGGGTGCATACTCAAACATGTATGTACCGGGTCCAAACCCGAAAATGGGTTTTTCAGCTGTCATTGCAAAAACCGAATTCCATCGATTGATTCTTTCCAGGTTGGATGCGTCCGTAGAGATGTTAGTAATAGACTCGACATTTTCTACCAAATTTTCAGAAGAGTCTGTTTTGTTTTTTCTGAGTTCTACCATGATACTGTCATAGCTCAGGATCATACCCATTAAGAGAATCATGCCTCCGGCAACTATCACTTTCAATTGCACTTTCGACTGGACGATCACCCACAAAACAAAGGCAAAGAATACGCTAAGCCATGCGGCTCTGCTATAGGTGTATACTAGTGCAAACAGTAGCACCGCAAGAAAAATCCCGGTGACCAGTCTCTGAATCGGATTGGATTTGCCATCAAGAAAAAACCCAACAGCTATGGGCACAAAGAACGCTACTACCGCTCCATACTGTGTATGATCACGGTAAAAGGGTTCCATCACTGAATGCGCGGGATCTTCCTCAAATCCAAGTACACTGTGTCTCATCAAGGTGTAGAGCACAACACCAAAAAATGGAATCAAATAAAGCAGCAGGAACCTCCGGGCATTTTTCAAGCGTAGAAACAATGTCGCACCTGCGAAATACATTGGAATAATAAACCAGAGACGACTGATGAGAAACTTGAGGGATACTACAGGATCTACACTAGTGATCGAAGTCAGAAGCATCCAGCCAATGTAAAGGTATAGAGCTCTTGATATCGGATGTGAAACAATTTCCCAAGGAAAAATGGCACGATACATATGGGCCAACATCAATAACGCAGAGAATCCAAATAGAAGAGGTTCGGTTGGGAGATAGAAAGATATAGTGCCCATGCCTACCTCCTCCAGGTTCAATGACAAGGGTGTCATGAAGACGATGGCGTAGAACAAATACTTAGGTCGAAAGAAGGAAAACAAAATGATACCCAGAATAAAAGGCAATGCCAGGACAATCCACATCTCCAAATAGAGGGCAACGGATGACATGATCAGATATAATGCAATGAGTAGATAGACAATGACATTGTCTGATCGTCTACTAATCATTGACATGATGGTGGTCATGATTTCTGGGACTTGTTTTCTAAAAAATATCTATGCTGTCTCCTCTCCAAAGAACTCCGCATATTGATCTCGCATAATCAGCAGAATCAGGGTAAAGAACAAAACCGACACCAGAGAACCCGACACAATAAGCCACCGAACTGGAAACGATTTTTT
>JAUILM010000233.1 GCA_030432855.1 Bacteroidia bacterium | reverse complement strand
CGAATGGCAGACGGTGTATCAGATGCTGGGCGAATCCGGTGACCCGGTACTGCGTGAAACACAGAACTGGGAAATGGAATTTGTCAATGGGCAATATAAACTAGGTCTGGAATGGATTGGAGAGGCGCTGACGGATATTACCATTGGTGAATATGACTATGGTGGTTTGTTTCTTCGCATGCCCTGGAAAGAAGGAATCAATGGCCGGGTGGTAAATGCAGCAAGACAGGAAAATGCCAAAGCAGAAGGGCAACGGGCTATGTGGGTTGACGTAGGAATGCAAGTAGAGGGACGTGAAGATATGGCACACATAGCCATGTTTGATCATCCTGACAATGATGGATATCCCACACCATGGCGTGTCGATGGAGAACTGGGTGTGGGACCAGCCCGAGCCAGGCTGGGAGACTGGACTGTAGAAGAGGGTGCGACGGAAGTGATGCAATATGGATTTCTCGTGTATACTGAGGATCTTACCGATTTGCAGATTACCGAAGCCTGGGAGTCATATAGTGGTGCAAGTGGTATGTATTCTACTGCTTCGCTCTGGGGTATTGCCCAAAATGAAGGGTATAATGCTAAGTTTTTGACACCGGAGGAGGCCGTGGATGCGATGACGATCAAGGACGGTTTCGAGGTGAATGTCTGGGCTTCAGAGCCGATGATGACTCAACCCATGGCATTTTGTTGGGATGATAAGGGACGTCTGTGGATCGCCGAAAACAGGGACTATGAATCTCGAGGGCATGGTTTTGCAAATTCTGGTGATAGTCGCATCCTGATATTAGAAGATACCGATCAGGATGGACAGGCTGACACAAAGAAAGTATTTGCCGAAGGCATTCCTTTTCCGGCAGCGCTGGCGGTGGGATTCGACGGTGTCTTTGTAGGAGCCCCTCCTCATCTATTGTTTATACCGGATGCTGATCAGGATGATAAGGCCGATATGGATGATATAGAGATCCGATTAACGGGTTGGGGTATCCGGGATCGACATGAGACCCTCAATAGCTTTCATTGGGGGCCCGATGGTTGGTTGTATGGCTGCCAGGGTTTTGCCACTTCGTCCAAGGTGCGAAAGCCCAATGGTGACGCACGTCTGTTTAAGCATAACGATCCCTTCCCTGAGGACCTGCTGGATACGGAGGAAGGAGAAGACATCAATGGTGGAGTATGGAGGTATCATCCGACCAAAGACATTTTCGAAGTGGTGGCTCATGGATTTAGTAATCCGTGGGGTATTGATTTTGATGCGAAAGGACAGCTCTTCATTAGTGCTTGTGTGATTCCTCATTTGTGGCATATCATACCCGGAGGATACTATCATCGACAGGGGGGGAGCCACTTTAATCCATACTTGTATGATGATATAAAAACCATCGTAGATCATAGTCATCGATCCGCGCATGGTGGTGCCCGCATTTATCTTTCGGATGCCTATCCCGAGGAGGAACATGGTAAATTGTTTATGGCAAACATCCATGAGCATGCGGTCCTTAGCGATGTGTTAACACCTGATGGTTCTGGATTTGTAGCAAGTCATGGTGATAATTTCATGGAGGCTAATAATGCTCAGTGGGTGGGTTTTAGCATGGAGCTGGGTCCGGATGGAAATCTCTATGTGCTGGACTGGCACGATGCTGATATCTGCGGAAAGGAAGTCATAAACAAAGAAACAGGCAGGATATTCAGAATAGCGCCGCAAACCTCCCTGGCGGAGAATTGGCCTAAGCGGTACGAAGATATTGCCAGCCTGTCTGATCAGGAATTGGTAGATCTACAGAAAGTTAAGAGTAGTTGGCACGCTCGAAGAGCCCGATTACAACTGCAGGAGAGAGCCCAAGCCGGGACTATTGATGAAAATGCATTGACTGGTCTGCAAGCCCTGTTGGAGAATGGAGATGAAGATATCAGACTGCGTGCACTGTGGACTTTGCATGTGGTGCATGCTGCTGATAGGTCAATACTTCATGCCCTTTTGGAGGATAACGATCCTCATATGCGAGCCTGGGCGATTCAATTACTGTGCGAAGATGGAAGTCCTGATGCATCAGCACTTGAAAAGTTTGTAACGATGGCTTCTGAGGAATCTTCAGCTGTTGTACGACTCTACCTGGCTTCAGCTCTACAACGAGTGCCGGGAGAAACTGCCTTACAGATTGTGGAAGGGCTGGCAAGGCACGAAGACGATATCGATGATCATAATCTTCCGAAGATGATTTGGTTTGGTCTTGAACCACTGGTGGTAGATCATGCCAAACAAGCTTTGGACATTGCTCATTCAAGCAAGATCCCTTTACTGTCTGAATATATTGCCAGGCGATTAGCCGATGCAGAAGACTTTGAAGCTCTATTTGCGGCTGCTCAAAAGAAAGGAGATAATCAGACTGCATTGGTGAAAGGGTTGCGAGATGGTGTTCTTCGCAACAATATGCCAGAAGCCCCGGATGGATGGGAAACGCTCTCAAAGACATTATCAGGATCGAACGACGAAATACGACAGATGGCGTTGGAGATTGGGCAGCATTTTGGCGATCAATCTGCAGCTAAAGAGTTTGTCGCTTTACTCAAGCAATCAGGTGGTAGAATGGAAGATAAGATCAATGCGATAAAGGGTTTGGCAAATCAAGGAAATGAAGAGTTATTGTCCGAACTGCCATCTCTGTTGGATGATGCGAATCTACGGATACATGCCATCCAGGCAGCAGCTCAATATGATAGAGAGTCTCTCGGAGAGCTGATGCTCGAGGGATATGAGTCCTGGAGCGCCTCCGAGCAGTCAGCAGTGATCAATACGATGTCTTCTCGTCCTGGCTACGGCTGGCAACTGGCGCAGGCTTTAAAAAATGAGCAAATAGCTAAACGTGACATTCCGGCCTACGTTGCGCGTCAGCTGCGCAGAGTAGTGGGTAGTGGTTTTGTAGAAATATGGGGACCCATCGATGAAGCAACGGGCGATCTGCAAGCATCTTATGCGAAGTATCGAGACCTTCTGACGGATGACAAAATTGCAGCGGCTAATGTGCAGGCAGGTAGACATCTTTTTGACAGAACGTGTGCTCCCTGCCATAAGATGTTTGATGCGGGGGGAGATATTGGTCCTGATATTACTGGATCGAATCGGCAGGATGTTGAATATTTGTTGTTCAACATCCTTGAGCCCACGAGTGAAATTCAGGATGACTACTTAATGGTGGTGATTACTACCAGAGATGGTCGCACCTTCAGTGGAAATGTTGCAGGGGAAACAGACAATCAGGTTACCCTTAAAATCGTAGGGCAGGATCCTGTCGTAATCAATAAGGCGGATATTCAAACAAGGGAGGTGACGCCGGTATCCATGATGCCAGCCGGGCTACTCAGCACTTTGAGTGAGGAAGAAGTGTTGGATTTAGTGAAATATTTACAGACGGACACACAGGTTTCAGCACCGGAACTCTAGCCGGTTGTAGAAGTCTTATTCCACTCATATGTGAACGATATCGAACACTTTCGTGAACGGTATCGGACATATTTTATGATTATCGTATTTTATAATATTATGATTGTCAGTTTATTATGTGGGTTGGCATACTCATGGTACTATTACATCTGTAATAAGACAAATCTGAGAAGCTATGCTGATTAATTATCTAAAAACTACCTTCCGAAACCTCTTAAGAAATCGAGTCAGTTCTTCCATCAATATTCTGGGACTGAGTATAGGAATGGTGTCATGCCTCCTCATTGTATTGTATGTCCAGCACGGACTTAGTTTCGATGATTTTCATGAAGATAAGGATCGAATATTCCGGGTAGCTCTCATAGAGACTCAGGGTAGCTCCCAGGATCGATCGGCAACTAACTATTATGGTGTACCTCAAACATTAAGCGAAGAGCTGCCGGATGTGGAGTCCTTTTGCACATTGCACAGTGGGAGTGGTGTCATGCGAAGTGGAGATGTTCAGCATAGAGAAACCCAGATCTATCATGTTGATCCTAATTTTCTGGATTTTTTTGGGTATCAGTTGTTGGATGGGGATCCGGAGTCGGTATTAAAACAACCGCAAGATATGCTGATCACTTCGGAGGCAGCGCTCAGGTATTTTGGCAGTGAAGATCCTCTGGGTCAAGAGATGGTCATCGATGGAAATGATCGCTACACTATTGTTGGAATGATTGAGAGTCCCGATAATTCGCATTTTCAATTTGATTTTATTTTAAATAATCAGAAGCTGCTGGACAACCGGTATAGAAATGATAATGGTATATGGAATTGGTCCAATTTCTACTCTTATGTGAAAATTGGTAAAGACCTTAATTACAAGGAAGTTGAGTCTAAATTTCCAGATGTTTTAAATCCTCACATTTCTGACGATCAGACTAAATGGAATCAATTTCTTCAACCTATAGATGAAATCGCGCTATATTCTAATCTTGATTGGGAGATGTCCGAGACGGGCAATGGGAAGATACTGTACACCCTATTATTTATTGCTTTTTTAGTATTGGGCATTGCCTGGGTAAATTATATTAATTTAAGTACAGCTCACGCCGCGGACAGGTCAAAGGAAGTAGGAATCAGAAAAGTGTCAGGGGCTTCACGCTATCAGCTGATATTCCAATTTTTATTTCAATCCGTTGTATTGAATTTACTTTCTCTCGCTCTGGCAGTGGTTCTATGCCAATTAATTCTTCCTTCTTTTACTAATTTGGTAGGAAGTGATTTAAGTGGATTGTCCACATTTTTTGGAGAGCACTTTCTGGCTATTGGTGGCCTGTTCTTAGTAGGTGTAATTGTGTCGGGATTGTACCCGGCCTTTGTCCTGTCTGGTTTTAAACCTGTAAAGGTGTTGAAGGGCAAGCTTGTCATGGAAACTACAGGTATCAGTCTTCGAAAATCACTCACGGTTTTCCAATTCTGCATATCTATTATTCTGATTGCAGTGACACTTATGATCCATCGACAATTAGATTTTATGCGTTCCCAAAATCTAGGATTTGAATCACACCAGAAACTTGCATTAAAAGGACCATCAGTTACTGACTCGACATTTCAATCCAAAACCACAGAGTTTAAAAATGCATTGAGTGTCTATTCGGGCATCAACCAGGTGGCCATTTCTTCCACGGTACCTTCTGTGGAGATGTCCGGAATAATCAGTGGTTTTCGAAGAAAGGAGGTGAGTCCTGATCAAGGTATTTTAATGTCGATTATGGGTGCCGATGAAGACTATGCTTCATTGTATCAAATCCCGGTAATCAGTGGAAGAGATTTCGATTTTGACCTCGACAACGATTCACGTCATGTACTGCTAAATCGCTCTGGTGCTCAGGCATTAGGGTATGAAAGTCCGGAAGCTGCAGCAGAAACTCAGATAGCGATTGGAACCGGCGAGGATAATATTTTTACGGTAGTGGGAGTGGTGGACGACTACCATCATAATTCGCTGAGGGAGAACATTGATCCTGTTTGTATCTTATATGGACCTTATTGGGTGTCGTATTTTACGATAGATCTCCACACAGCAGATATTGCCAATGGAATGGAATTTATCAGAGAAAAATATGCTTCGTTTTTTCCAGGCAATCCCTTTGAATACTTTTTTGTAGATGAATCTTTTGCACGGCAGTATGAAGCGGATGAGCGGCTGGGTGGTATTATGATGTTATTCTCCTCCCTGGCAATTTTCGTGGCTTGTTTAGGATTGTTTGGTTTAACAACTTTTACGGCCCGAAAACGAAGTAAGGAAATTGGGATTCGTAAGGTGCTGGGTGCTGAGGTGGAAGATATATTGCGCTTGATAACTCGTGATTTTATTGGCGTACTGGTTGTTGCCGTTATTATTTCTGTCCCATTAATATTATTCGCTGTTAAAAAGTGGTTGACTAATTATGCCTATCAGGTTAATATTGATTGGACGATATTCCCATTGTCGGCAGGTGTAGTCCTGCTCGTGGCATTGATCACTATGAGTTATCAGGGGTATAAATCAGCAACTTCACATCCTGTGAAAGCATTGCGAGAGGAGTAACATTTTGGATAAATATCAGGCCTTACTCACACCTTCGATTAAGCCACGAATATATCCGATCGCAAATAATGTCCCGATGGTACTGTATCCGGGATGATCGTTGCTATCACCTGCCATGGTAGGTACATGATCGGGTCGGAGAGGACCTTGAAAACCGATCTTATAGTAGGCTTCCATCGCCCTGTACATATCGGTCTTTCCATCGTCGTGGAATGTCTCTTCGAATTTATTTTTATGGCCTCTTACATCTCTGAAATGCACAAAGTGAATGGCGTCTCTGGAGCCAAAATATTCAATAGCGGCAGGAATATCCACTCCGTCATCCTCTCCACCCATGGAGGCAAAGCTTCCCTGGCAGAAAGTAATTCCATTGCTGGGACTAGGGTATAGATCCAGCATTTTCTTAAATGCTTCAACGGAAGTCATAATTCTGGGGATACCGCGAATTCCATCGATGGGCGGATCGTCAGGATGTAGTGCCATCTTCACACCCGCTTTTTCAGCTTCTGGAATTACGGCCTTGAGAAAATATTCCATGTTGTCCCACATCTTGTCATGAGTCAATTCTCCAAATTCGGTGATCAATGGTTGGTCCTTCACATCATTGACATCGAAGGAACTTACCAGTGCACCACCTCGACTTTCCTTTTCAAAATCAGATCGGGTCCAACTGATGACCGGCATCCAGTTGTGACATACTGTATCAATGCCCAATGATCCAATGTTCTTGATGAAAGTGATAAAGTTTTCAATTTCTTCATCTCTACCCTCGAGCCCTAATTTTGTCTTGGTGTATAGAGAAGGGGGACCCTCCACTACTTTCAATTGCAAACCCTCCTTTTCCCAGGCTTCTTTTACACCTTTTATTACCTCATAAGAGTAATTCGGCTTATCAGGCAAACCTGCCATACGTGGACTGATACCACCTACAGCACCCAATACATCCATCTGCCTGGCGAGGGCAACCTTTTGCGGCTCGATGCCCCAAAAATAGGCAAGGGACAACTCGATGCCTGCATCCTTCATGAGGCTTCTGGCTTCCTTGCCGTGCTGGACACCTTGTTTTAAATATTCCTTCTGTTTGGATGTACCCAGTCTGCCAACGGACAGCCCGGCAGCAGCTGCTGCCGCTTGTCGCAGAAAATTTCTCCTTTTGTTTTTCATAGCCTATCAAAATTCGCACTAAAAAGTACTAAAAATTTTGCTGCACACTATGTTGATCAAAGAGTTCTACTACGTGAAAATATTAGTTTCGAAGCTCTGACGATTGATGGAATGACCAAATATCTCCAGCATCTTCTTGGCAATACCCGTCCATCCAAAGTTTCTTCTGGCAAACTTTGCACCTTCAACAGAGAGTTCATTGTAGATGTCTTTGTAGAGTAGTGGCATGGATAACATAGTACCAAACTCTATGGGACGATGCGGATCTGCAAATAACGCCTGATTACCAAAGTGGATCAGATCTTTCAGACCACCATGGACGGTGATGACTGAAGGGGTTCCACAGGCCATAGCTTCGATAGCCACCATTCCAAAAGGCTCGTACCGACTGGGCATGGCGAAGACACTCGCTGCGCGATACATATTGGCGAGATCTTCGTCGGAGATGTATTGCTTCCATACGATCTTGTCCTCAATATTCATCTCCTTGGCCATTTTCTTAAGCTTACCTACACCCTTATCATCTTGTGCAGAATCGTCTCCACCTATAGCAGCGACAAGACGTGCTTCTGGCTTCAGCGCAAAGACCGTTGGCATGGCTTGCAAGAGTAGATCATAGCCTTTATTGTGAGCCATCCTACCCAACGTGAGGATATCGAATGCTCCTATATCATGCTCAATTCGAATGCGCTCCGTTTCTTTGGAAGGTACGGGGAAGAATCGATTTTCATCAATACCCGGAGGTACCATGGTACAATTTCGAGGCAGCATGTCGTACTGCTTGGTCAGTAGCTCCACTTGAGGTATGGTGGTGGCTACCACATGATTACACATCTGATAGACGAAATATTCCTTTTGAATTCTCTCTTTGAATCGGTAGGTCTTTTCCATTTCTCCTTCCTTCATGTCACTGCCCATATTGTGCTGCTTCCACCATCCCAGTGAATGGGGGGTGTGTACATGGGGAATACCCAACTCCTCGGCAA
>JAUILM010000232.1 GCA_030432855.1 Bacteroidia bacterium | reverse complement strand
TTGCTCGCATCATATTGGGCGATGCATATATAAATATGACTGACGCCAATATAAATAGTGGAGATCCTATGGCCGTCTACAAGGATGATCGACAAGTGGATATGTTCTTGGGTATAACTATCAATAACATTAAAGTGGCCTTTCTTGCCTTTGTGCTTGGCATACTTGGCAGTGTAGGATCCGTAGTAGTTTTGATGTTTAATGGTATTATGGTAGGTACCTTTCAGTATTATTTTTACAGTAAGGGACTTTTCATGACATCCTTTCTAACGATCTGGATCCATGGAACAATTGAAATATCAGCAATTATAATTGCAGGAGCTGCAGGTATATTGCTTGGTAAGGGTCTGCTGTTTCCCAAGACATATGATAGGACAACATCTATACAGATTGCAACTAAAAAGTCTTTACGAATATTATTGGGCACCATTCCGCTGTTTATTCTTGCTGGCATCCTGGAGTCCTTCGTCACAGGACAGACTTCTCTACCTATAGGAGTAAAGGTGCTGATCATCACAGGTTCCGTGTTACTTATTTTGCTCGCATGGGTATATCTCCCATTTAAAAAGAGAGAGAAAGCCAACTCTCAACCGTCTGATGTAGATGTTGAACCTGATTATGTGGAGCCCCTGCGATATCAGCAATACGCCTATAGATCAGGTAGTGAAAACTTTATCTTAGCTATTTCACAGTTGCGAGAGACTTTTGGAAAGCTGTTGAGGATAGCCGTAGCCCCATATATCCTTCTATTTACTTTTATAAATTGGTATCATCTAAACGTATCAAATATAGATTACTTTGCGTACGAGGGAGGCTCATTATTTACATTCGAGTTGGGAGGACCCGGTAATTTTATTTTCCTGCTAATCCTCCTTCCAATGCTTTTGTTTCATATGTCGACATACTTTGGTGATCGAAAGTCAGGATTTGATTTTCAAACATTCAGACTGAAGTTTCCGAGATACATTCTGACTTCTCTGCCGATTGTTTGCACCTTTTATTTCTTCGGAGTGTTCGTAGGATTACTTTTTCTGTTATTATTGAGCGTACAATTTATCGTTTCCATATCAAATGAAATTGTTACCTCAAGAAGAATCTCTTTTCCAAAATTGAAAGAGATGTACATATTCAGTTTGTCAAGGTACTTTAAGTTTTTGATTTCTTTGATGATTTGTGTTCTAATTAGTTTTCTTATCTACTCCCTTTTAAATTCCAGCTTAGCCAAGATATTTACCGACCTGATAAGTTGGCATCAATTATTTGGAGATCAATCATTGCGAGTACTTTTTACCAGAAATTTGATCCATTTGACCGCATTTCTTCTGATTTTTCCCTTAATGTATTTTTTCATATCTAATCAAATATACTCGGAGAGGTGTCAGAATGCGGCCATTGATTTGCAGGATAGACTATCAGCCTTTGGTGTCAAAAAAGATTACTAATGAGAAATTCACTGGTCATCTTGCTATTCTCATCGGTAATGTTTGCATTTATTACGGGGCTATCTGCACAATCAAACCGAGTAAAGGACGCTACTTCGGTGACAAAGACAGATCTCAAGGAGTTACTAGAACAACTCGACCTATCAAAGACAAGAAAGAAACTCGTACCAAGAAATGAGATTGATGACAGTGAGGAAAACTCAGAAGCTGTGGCAAAGCCCTCTTCTTATGGTCTGTCAAAATCGACTACTATTCTTATATATGTTATTATTTTAGTTTTAGTGCTATCAATTCTTTATTTAGTATTTTCAAATAACAGTGAGGGGGAGACTGACGAAGCAGCTGTCCCTATCTATCAAGAAGAACTGGAAGACATTAAAGAGCTAGACGTGGATAGTGCGTTGGAAGAAGCAATTCAATCTGGCGATTTTAGAGGAGCTATTAGATTTCAATTCCTCAGAGTATTGAAAATACTAAACGAACGCGATTATATTTTATGGAGTCAGGAAAAGACGAATAGACAGTATCTTCAAGAGATCAAGGATACTGCATTTTATGAGGATGTAAAGATTTTGACTCAAGTGTTTGAGAATGCATGGTATGGAAATTATAGGATTGCTAAATCAGAATTTGACCAGGTGGTCCTTTTGTTTAATGCATTCCATAAGTACAATATATGAGTAGCCGACAGATCATTATTGCTAGCATTGCTTCAGCAATGGTTATTTTTTTATTGGTCAGTGCAGGATTTGAAATAGAAGATGTTCCAGATCTTAAATGGAATGATGATTTTTCCTATCATTCTAAACAGCCCTATGGTAGTTGGATTTTTCATGAGCTGATACAAAAGAGATTTGGTGAAGATGTTCTCACCAGCACAGATACTTCCTTGTCGGAATTTAGCACAGATGGAAATCTGTACATAGTGTTCGGCCAAAAGATATACCTGGATGATAATCTAACAAAAGACATTCTGAATTTCCTCCGGCATGGAAATAAGGTATTATTCATTAGTAGTGAGGTCAATGGGTTCACGGGATATAGTGATTATAGTGATGCTTTTTCCGGGTTTGTAGATTCAGTATTGCTGGTAACACTGAACGATGGTGCTCAATTTAGATATATACACTATCAGAATACATTTAAGTCGGCCACTATGCATTACTTCTCGGGAGTATCAAGTGCGATATTAGATTCGACGATACATACTCCTCTTGCCTGGTATGATGATGGCACTGTTGCGTTTGATAAATGGGAGATGGAGGGAGGTTGGGTATACTGGCATTGTAACCCTTACTTATTTGGTAACGTTGCTTCTCAGCAACAGGGTTATCTCGAACATTTCAATTCTGTTTTTGCACACTTCGAGCCCAGGATTGTCATAATGGATCATGCGAGCTTCTTGCAGGGTAACACATCGGAAGAGAGCCCTTTGCAATTCATCCTGGAAACCAAACCCCTGCGAGCCGCATACTACACCATCCTGCTGACATGTCTAGTTTATATCATTTTTGAGGGTAAGAGAAGACAAAGGATTATTCCTACCCAACGCAGGAATAGGAACACTTCTATTGAATATATCGAAACTCTAAGTGCATTGTTTGAGGCAAAAAGACACAATCATCTGGTAGAGCACTTAAGAGAAATCTTTTACAATTATGTGAAAGAACGATATCATATTGATAGACGTGATCACGATTTTTTAAAAATATTGACACTAAAGTCCGAAGTTGAGCCATCTCAGATTGACGAGCTGATGTATGAATTTGAGCAGTCAGCCAGAAAATTAAACGTGGGAGATGTTCAGTTATTAAGACTGCACAAATATCTGGAAACGTTTTACCAAAATTGTAAGTAAATGGAGGAAAAGCCACAAATTTTTGATTCCGAGCCTTCTGAAAGAAATGATTTGGAATCAATTCTTGAAAAGATTTCTAAGATTCAAGGTGAGTGTCACAAGATCTTAGTTGGACAGGAGAAATTGATTGAACTACTGCTTGTTTCTATGTTGTCTGATGGTCATGTTCTTCTTGAAGGGGTGCCGGGCATAGCTAAAACGCTTAGTGCAAAGGTGATTGCCAAGGCCTTGGATGTAGACTTCAGTAGAATTCAGTTTACGCCGGATTTAATGCCTTCTGACATCATTGGTACATCAATTTATAACCTTAAGGATTCTACTTTCGATTTTAAGAAAGGTCCGATATTTTCCAATATTGTCTTAATTGATGAAATAAATCGTGCACCAGCAAAAACCCAGTCTGCTTTATTTGAAGTTATGGAAGAAAAGCAGATTACATTTGACGGTGATGCCCATATGATGGATTATCCATTTATCGTCATAGCTACTCAAAACCCAGTAGAACAAGAAGGTACTTATAGACTTCCAGAGGGGCAACTAGATCGCTTTATGATGAAGATTGTGCTGGATTATCCCAATCATGAAAATGAATTAAAGATTCTAAAGCGCTTTAGAAGTCAAATTCGCAAGCCTGATTTAGATGTGGTTGAATCCGTTCTGACAATCGCTGATCTTCGCTCCATCCAGGGGGCTCTCGAGAGAATACATATTGAAGATCAAATGATCGAGTACATACTACATGTAGTGCAGGCAACAAGACAACATGCTCATTTGTATTTGGGAGCATCGCCAAGGGCGGCTCTTGCAATTTTGAGGGCTAGTAAGGCTACTGCTCTCTTGGCTGGCCGTACATTCGTAATTCCAGATGATATTAAGTTTGTGACACCATATGTTTTAAATCATAGATTGATTTTAACACCTATTGCAGAAATGGAATCCATGTCAGTTTTTGATATAATTCATGAGATCCTAAGAGCTATTGAGATTCCAAGGTGATGTTTACTGGCACATATCTTAAGAAGCGACTATATAGTATGTTGATTTTAGCCATCATACTCTTCATATTATCGTTTTCTTTTACGTTTTTATTCGTTGTTGGTCAGATTTTACTGATAATTCTTTTCTTCATTTGTTTGCTCGATTGGTACCTCCTTCAGAAGTATCAATATACTCTGCAATGCAGTAGATATATGTCAGAGCGGCTTTCTTTGGGTGATGTTCAAAAAATTCATTACTCAATCACTAATAATAGCAAGAGAACGCTTGATCTGATGGTACTGGATGAATTTCCATACCAATTGCAGGTAAGAGATTTATCATTCGAAAAAGTATTGGAAGCTGGGGAGGAATGGAAGTTTGCTGTAGATATTCGACCCGTACTACGAGGAGAGTATAACTTTGGAAAAGTACATGTATTTGTTTCTTCGCGATATTTGGCGTTGGTGCAAAGAAGAATATCTTTTGATTTAGATAGTCAGATTGCTGTCATCCCATCCATTATTCAGATGACTAAATATGAATTAGAAGTATTTAGTAAAACGGCATCACTACTGGGTGTTAGAAGATATCGTGCGCTCGGGGTCGATGATGAGTTTGAACATATACGACCTTACCAGGATGGAGATCAACTGCGCAACATCAATTGGAAAGCCACTTCACGTACGCAATCTCCCATGGTGAACCAATTTCAAGATGCCAGAGCTCAGATGGTATACTGTATTGTTGACAAGGGTCGGTCAATGAAAATGCCTTTTCATGGTCTGACACTATTAGATCATGCCATTAATGCATCACTTGTCATAAGTAATATCGTCCTAAAGAAGTACGATAAAGCTGGTTTGATTACTTTTTCGCATCAAATTGATAGCGTTTTATCAGCTAAGAATATTCCTAACCAACTGAATTATATTTCACAATTCCTTTTTAATCAACAGACATCTTTTAAAGAGCCCAATTATGCTCTTTTGTTTCAAACTATCCAAAGGCAGATTAGGCGGAGAAGTGTCTTGCTATTTTTTACAAATTTTGAGCATATGCATGATCTGGAGAGAAATCTGGAGCATTTTATACTCATCAGTAAAAGGCATTTGCTCCTTGTGATATTCTTCGAAAATAGTGAAGTATATCACCTCGCTAATCAGCCCGTGAGTGCTGTTTCTGACATTTACGTACAAACCTTTTCAAAGAAAGCAATTCAAGAGAAGAAACTCATGCTTAAAAAATTGAGAAGTCATGGTGTTCAAGGTTTGTTGACGAAACCCGAAGATCTCACACTTGCTGTAGTCAATAGATACCTGCAGATTAAAGCTCAACATCTAAACTGATTAATGCATCTTACGAAAATACGTGTGAGTTCCTAGTATACTTGACTTCACTGTCAATACCTAATAATAGCCACTCAGTTTATCTTTAATACAAATCAGAGGGTGGAGTCGATTAGATGGTCCGCAAGATCATCAGATAACTCTTTAGGGTTCCGACCCCATTTATTGACTCCGGGATTACTATCCTGACAAAGCCAAACCAATAAGATAATTCCACCTACAAGAGGAATAAGACTTACGAAGTAAGTCCAGCCACTCCTTCCTGTATCGTGTAATCTTCTAACAGTAACCGCAAGAGCGGGAATGATAAAAGCCAATACACCTATTAGGTAGAGAAAAACGGTTTGGAATAGCAAAGCTTCTATAGCCACAACTAATACTAGCAGGATCAAATAAAACAAAGAAAAATACCAGTACTCGCTTCTTCGGGCACGACCAGTAAAATCTGCATACTTGCTTAGGGCTAGTTTGAAGTAGTCAAATCCATTCATAATTTTGAAGTGTTATCTTGTTACAAACTAAGTAAAATATTTGATTATTGATAATGTGTTTTAAGCATTTAATAGATGATCTGCCTAGTCTAATGTGACCCAAGAGAATACACCTGAGCGCTGACGGATTATTACTACACGGCCATTGTATATATCGAAGCCTGTGCCAGGAAATTTAATCTAAATCCAGATGAAGCTTTTAAATGAATTTCATTTGGCAATTGGAGTGGAGTCACGTAGGTGACAGTTCATGCGGCATTGGTGAATTCCATTCATGCATTCTAGCCAAAATTCGCCTCCTCTATCAGTGGACTTTCATCGATCAGATGTTCTGATAAGTCTACTTGCTCATCTTTGGGGTTGGGACCCCAGGCATTAGTATATTTCTCGCTATCAGTACACATCCAAATCAGCATCATAATGGGTCCAATAACAGGTACTAATGACCAAAGGTAGTTCCAGCCACTCTTTCCAATGTCATGAAGTCTTCTGACTGTTACTGAAATACTGGGTATTGTAAATAGAAGTCCTCCAATGAAAATAAACATAAAAGATTGCAGCAGTAAGATTTCGGCAACCCCCACTGAAGCGAATATTAGACTTTGAAAGAGGACATAATACCAATATTCTTTGCGGCGGGATCTCCCCTCAAATTCTCCATATTTTTCCAGGCCAAGTTTGAAGTAGTCAAATCCATTCATAATTTCGGAGTGTTTTTAATTAATAAAATTTGATTTGTTTTGTATTAATCATGTTACAACTAATGAAGGGTTTCTCACACATCGTGCCAATCTTGTTTTGTCTAGTATTTCAGACTCCCGGATGTATCCCTCAGGAAGAGGAAAGATTACATCTTAAAGAGATTCATAGTGATTGGCTTAATGTTGGTTTCCTCATAATGGATGGAGTCTACAATACTGAGTTAACGGCCCCCTTCGACATCTTTCAGCACACGAGATATCGGGAAAACATTCAACCTATGAATGTCTTTACAATTGCAAAAAAAAGTGATCCCATTGTGTCCTTTGAAGGACTGAGGATTATTCCGGATTTTAACTACAGGACAGACGCTTTACCACATATAGATATTTTGGTGGTACCAAGTGCGGAACATCATTTGGATACTGATCTTGAGGATACCGAAATGATACAATTAGTTGCTGACATAGCTGAAAACGCCCGATTTGTGACATCACATTGTGATGGGGCCTTTGTGCTTGCCAAGGCAGGATTACTTGACACAGTAGTGAGTACGACTTTTCCCGCTGATATTAGTTCTTACCGAGAGATGTTCCCTCATCTGGAAGTGGAGGATAATGCTATTGTCGTGCATGACGGTAAGTATATCACTTCGGCTGGTGGTGCAAGGTCTTTTGATGGAGCGCTGTACCTCACAGAAGTATTATACGGAAGTGAGGTGGCAAGACGCCTGGCTGAAGGTCTGGTCATTGATTGGGCATTGGATACGTCTCAAGTGCGAGTCGTAGACCCTGGAAACTAAAAAACCGAAGTGCTCTTCAGCACTCCGGTTCAAACTCCTGTCTGCTATGAAGAGATGAAAGGTTAGATACTGCCATTTTTGAGGGTGATCTTCATAGCATAACGACCTCTAAGTAGGGAATCAGATACCTTTTCGTAGTTCAAACGTTCCTTTATAAATTGCTCCGCAAATACATGGTCTGTGTCCACATAAAGCACAACAATTTCATCTTTTTCTGTAATCATAAAGTAGACCATTGATTCCATCTTTTCCACGTCATTGTCGAGGAAGTAAGGTTCAGCAATCAATTCGGTTACTTTTGTTCGCACTTGCTTTGCAGCTTCTTCTTTTGGATCCTCTGATGCACTTACCAGAGTCGTGGCACTAAGAAGGAATAAAGCCACTGTGGCTGCTTTTAAAATACTCTTGAAAAAATCCATAGTTTAAAAATTTTTTAGGTGAAAAAAATAATTCTGTTTTTTAAAGGTCACTTATCGTGATAATTGACTAATCGTACTTGTATTGAATCCCTTTGTTAGTTAATTAATCAGTTATAGTTCCTTTCGAATTATGATGTA
>JAUILM010000231.1 GCA_030432855.1 Bacteroidia bacterium | reverse complement strand
CCAGATTTACATCAAACACCAATTCGACCCCGGAGGTATGATAGTTATTCACACCCCCCTCATAAACCTTAGTCCGGCTATAATCATAGAATAGGTTTGCCCTGACCCGATAAAAATAAATAAGTCCGGCAAATCCCCAATCCGGGTATAGTACCGGAAAGTGATAGTTAGCTGATAGCCGCCATATCTCGTCAGCCGGGACCACCCCCAGGCCCCTATGTTGTAACCCCGATAAAAATCTATAGTCTGATCCTTCAACGTTTTTTAAGTAGTCAGCATGAAGGACTGTATTATGGTTGATACCCAGGCCAGGCAGTGAAAGCCCTGTTCGCACATTCAATTCCCGGGCCTGGAAATCATCGATCGCTTCCGTAATACCAACCCTAAGGTACTGTCCATTTCGTGTGAAAAGGTTTTTTCGGGCCTTAATGCGTTCGTGAATAAATGTGAGTGAGCTAAAAGCAGACACAAAGCTCAAATCAAGATCACCCGTGAGACTCGTACTCAGGATTCCAATCTCTGGTACAAATGTTCGGCGATACAGTCCCCGTGAATAGTTTAATGGTACACTCAGACTGGCACTCATATTCCATTCTCTCCAGGTGTTTAGCTCATCTTCAAAAATGGCACTACGTTTTACAGTTGAAACTCCCAGGCTCACATCAGGATACAATGCCGAAATACGCAACCGGCCAAATGGCTGATATACATCCCGGTCGTAATTGTAGTTGACCCCTGCAGACAATTCAACATTATTGAGCACATTCGTTGAGAGGGCTCTTAAACTGACGACTGGATCATCATAATCAAATCCCCAGGTATGAAAATTTATACTATGAAGTAGAGGCTTATACTTTTCACTTGTATATGTCCTATCAGGAAACTCCTTAAAGATGTTTCTTTGAAACGTCAGTGCTGGTGCCCCGTCTACTGATCCAGTGGTCGATCGGTCTATCACCCGTGACTTAATTCTATTGCCCATAGACGTAAAGGACACATAATATAGCGTATCTCCCACCATCAGCGGCTCAAAGGCACCGTTTGGCTCATCCGTCAGTAGGAAAAGTTGATTACTAGTTAAATCCACAGCCACTACTTGCTCCCGTTCGTACCCTGTGGAAGAGTAGTATAAGACACTGTCTTTGACCATAGGAGCACCAATAATGTTATTAGCAAAAGGTACCAATACATCAAATTGTTTGGACTCAAGATCATAGCTAAGTACAGCCATTTCACCATCAACGTTTCTGGCTGCTGTTACTATGGATCTATCCTGGTCGTAGAATCGTGGAAAGGTGAAAACTAATTGATCAGGATTCGCGGCTCTTTCAAGTTCGTTCCCATCCTGGTCCAAAAGCACAAGTGTACTGGTGGTATTGGCGGGTTGATCGACCACTACTATTTTACTGCCATCAGAAGTTGGAAAAGGAGAAAAGTATCGCTCCTTCCGTGTGATTCTCTTCTTGACCCTTGTATCCATATTAAAAAATACAATGTCAGAATAGTCCTTTTCTGACCATCTGGGATCGACGGAGTATTCAGACCAGGTAAGCCAATCTCCATTATATCCATAGTAATCATCTGCACTGATACCACGATTTGCCACTTTTGAAGCTTCACCAGTCGATAGATTCAGACGTTTAAATGATCCGGTCTCTTCAAAACTCCGCACATAATAAATCAGATCACCGCCTCCGGATGTGACATACGGATATTGAAAATGGGTGAAAGTCTTGATCTCATGGGATGGTTTCACAATGCCCGCTGCCTGTATTTCGCCTTGCTGATTTTTCCATTCCATCCTCTTTTCCTCCAGTACTTTATCGTAGAATGCTCTGGTAGATAACCCTGTCTTGGCTTCCAATGCCTTTGAAAAGGGATAAAAAATCCCCCGAAAAGATGCGGCATCGCTTAGAATGCTTTTCCAGAACGTATCACCATAATTCTCATAGCCGTAAGCGGTGAGCATATATCCCAGTGGATATTCATTAGGTATAAAATGTTTAATGGAACCATTTCGTACCTGTGTATAGTTCCATGTGGGTAGATCCTCAATACTTAACGCCCGATAAGCTCTCAGAAATGATGGAATCCTGCCCCGACCCTGGGGAGAAAGGGATGTTTCTGCCCATACGGCATCTCCTTCCAAAAACCAATCGGGTACAGCAAGATTGGCTGCCCCTGACCAACTTTCCTCGCCAAACAAGGTGTAAAGTAGTTTACTCAGGCCTCTTCGGGCGGTGGATAATTGTATAACATGGCGGTATTCATGCACGGCCAGTAAATCCATCCAGGGCAGTGCTGAAAGCGAAAAACTGTTTTGTAAAGGCGTTGTGACAAAGTGCGACTTCCAGGGTGCGATACCTACAGACCCATTGGTGACTGTGGTCTGGTTATTGAGTACTATGTCGATTTTAAAAGCTTTGTCCCCTATACTTTCCGTATCATTCTTCTTTAAATAATGTACTGCATTGACGAGTCTTTGTGCCCGCTGCTCCTGACCTTGGGGGTAGATCACGCGTACTGTATCCGTGTTTATCTCAAACCATTTTAATAATGGAGAGAACCCTCCAAAAGATTGAGCATTGCCATGACTGGTAGAAATCAATCCAAAGCAGATTGCAAATAGATATGTCACGTATTTACACGACCGGGGAGACAGTATGTATGGCATCAGCAATTTCTAGAATTAACGAGGAATCTTTCTCGATGGCATTTCCTACTACTATGATATCAGCTCCTGCTTTCACCTTACTTTGAGCTTTTTCAGGTGTGGTTATACCTCCACCCACAATCAACGGAATATCAATTGCACCTCTGACCGCTTCGATCATCGAGTCAGATACCGTTTTTCGTGCACCGCTTCCTGCATCCAGATAGATCATCTTTAATCCCAGCATTTCACCAGCAATAGCTGTGCACACTGCAATATCTTCTTTGTCATGGGGAATGGGCTGCGTATTACTCATGTACGAAACGGTAGTGGCAACACCTCCGTCGATAAGCATATAACCACAAGAGATTACCTCCAGTGGACTCACCTTGAGGTAGGGTGCAGATATGACATGCTTTCCGATTAATAATTCTGCATTTCGGCCTGAGATTAAAGAAAGATACAGGATGCCATCAGCACGATAACTCAACTGATAGGAGTCTCCCGGAAAGAGAATCAAAGGTATATCACATCGTTTCTTGATTTCTGTCAAACAAGCATCCAGAATGTTGTTGACAATGAGGCTTCCACCGACCAGAAAGTAATCTACTCTGGCCTGCACAGCGAGCGCTACCAATTCATCAACGCGGTGTAGTTGAAACTTATCAGGATCAATCAAGAGTGCAAACTTTTTTTCGCGGTCTTTATTTGCTCTCAAGATTGATTGATAAATAGCCATTCTTATCTACAAGTCTAATTTGTACTAAAGATATAAAATGCTAAGAACGATGTAGCTAATCAAGTTTGCTTGCTATTGAGTCAGCTAGGGTTGCCAATTCTTCCTTGGTCATTGCCACCTTGGGATTCGAAAAGTTCATGTCATTGATACTGTTGATCGGAATCAGATGGATGTGCACATGCGGCACTTCCAGTCCAATCACCGTCATCCCAATCCTCTCGCAGGAAACCACTTTTTCGATACCCTTTGAGATCTTTTTTGCAAAGAGAACCAAGTCCGTAAGTAGAGTATCTTCCAGATCAAAGATGTAGTCAACTTCTTTCTTCGGTATGACCAGGGTATGTCCTTTAGCCAATGGGTTAATATCTAAAAATGATAGAAACCTGTCATCTTCAGCTACCTTATGACAAGGAATTTCTCCCTGAATTATTTTGGTGAAAATGGATGCCATATCGTCAGAGAGATATATCCAGAATTTCAAAGTTCAACACCCCATTTGGCGTTTTGACTTCGGCTACTTCACCTACTTGTTTTCCTAGCAATCCTTCTCCGATTGGCGATTTCACAGAAATTTTCTTAGCCTTCAAATCCGCTTCAGCATGTGCTACTAATTGGTAGGTTACTTCAGCTCCATTGCGTTGATTCTTTATTTTCACCTTAGACAAGACAGTCACTCGGGAGGTGTCAAGTTGTGATGTATCCAAGACACGAGCATTAGCAAAGGTCTTCTCCAACTCATTAATGCGCATCTCTAGAAGTCCTTGTGCATCTTTTGCCGCATCATATTCAGCATTCTCTGATAGGTCTCCCTTTTCACGTGCCTCAGCGATAGCTTTAGCCACTTCGTCTCTACCGACACTTTTCAGGTGCTCCAGTTCTGACTTCAATTTAGCATAACCCTCTTTTGTCAAATATGTATAGTTTGCCATAATAGCTGATTTTTCTAAATAATAAAGCCGCAAAGAAAACCCTAGGGAGGATTCTTTTTGCAACTTCTCAAATTTCTAATTAAGTAAAGTCTATTAACGCCCAGTTTGTTGTAAAACGTGCGTCAAGTGTGAGCTTAATATAGCTCAAGTTCATTACAAAGTAAACCTTATTGTCAGATTGTGAGTTCCATTCCAGGGATTAGTGGCCCGATACGCATAGTCCACACCAAATCGGGTACTTCCATCTTCAGTGAATGGCACTTCCATGGAGACTCCAGCACTCACGCCCGTATAGACATTATTATCCACAGCGTCTGAGGATGAACCAAGATCATATTTGTATCCTCCCCGAAGCATGAAGACATCGTTGAAAGAATACTCAAGTCCACCACCAATAGCATCTCTTGAAAACGAGTTAGAAGTGAAATTGCCAACGACGGTTATTCGATTCTTTACATTGACATTGATATCGTAGGAAGCTCCAATATTCAACACCGAGGGTAACTCAAAAACAGCTGCCCGATGATCGTATGACAAGTCATAATTGATGGTTCCATCGGGATTCGTGGCACGAAATGATAAACCCTCTCCGCCAAATTTCATGGGGGTACCTACATTTCTCAGGGATATGCCAAATTTAAAGTTGTCATTTTCGCCAGTGACATATTGAACCCCGGCATCTAATGCAACACCCTGTGCCGAGAGATCGGAAGTTGATTCTGAGACAGCCCGTATTGTAAGGCCGACAGATACTTTGTTTTCAAAAATATGTGCATAGGATAATCCGAGATTGAAAAAACTGGGTGAAAAAGTAGATCCAGTCCCTTCAGGTTGATCTGTGGTCGTCACTGCAATATCTCCAAAGTCCATAGCCATCAGGCTCAGGCCAAACACTCCATTGGTGCCCACACGCTGTCCAAGTCCAATGGCGTTCATGTTGACCCCTGTTCCGACCAGATAACGCGTATGGCCGATCAAAACCTCGGTCTTATTAATTCTTGCCAGCCCGGCCACATTGAGGCGCATAGACTCCACACCTGAGATCATGGAAGTAGACATTGTATGCAATCCGGCACTCCTTGCCCAAGGATTTAATAATAATTCGTAGGCACCAGCTTCACCCTGACGATCCGGATTGCCGGCATAGGTAGATCCCATGCAGAATACCAGGAATAATATGATTATTATACTTCTCTTCATTACAAGCCTGATGGGTCAAATTTGCGGTTTACTCCAAACCATTTTATTGTTCGCTCTCCCAATTCATATCCATTGATGTGGACCAGATAGACTCCTCCTGCTATCGGGATTCCTTTGCTATTCTTCAAGTTCCATTCGATGTCGGGTGTGACCTGTGTCTGTCGTATACCCGGATTAGAACGCAAGGTTGTTTGATCAATACCCGCTTCATCTCTTCGATACTGTCGGATAAACTTACCGTCCAGTGAATAAATGGTGACTATGCAACGAGGGGGTAGATTGGTAATCTTGACAATATTGGTGAACTGCGAGGTCTCATACACTGAATAGGCCAGATACGGATTGGGTACCACGTTGACCATATCCAACAGCCCGGGGGCTCTTTCTTCGATCAAATCCTCGGAGGCCTGACCTGAAATCGTGAATCGATAGCTTGGATGTCCATCGTTTTCACCCGTACCCTCAGCCACCTGGTAAGGATTGCTGACTCTGAGCTTAATGGTCGCTTCATTGGGAATTAATCCTTCGGCATAAGACAACATACTGCCGTCTGTGACAGGAATTCCGGTCCAGGTAATGTCCCGTAAGGCATTATACTTTCTAGTGAATATTGCTCCGGGATCTAGTCTCTCGCGAAGATCCAGGCACTCATCGTAAGGTTGTCGGGTCACATAGACAAAGTGCTGACCACCTGTGTGGAATAAGGCCACAGAGGGGTTCTGAAGCACCAGGCCGATCCGTTCATCCGGATTCCACATCATATCTGCTCCTATGGCTTCTTCACCTGACTGGATGGCATCAAAAAATTCCTGACGATAGACTGAATTTTCTCCAAAGAAAATATTCAATCGTTGTCCAGTCTCCACATCAATGGCATAACCTGGAAACCATCCCATACCAAATCCATCTCCATCAGGATCTGGAAGACCATCGTTATCACTGTCTTCCTTTCCTACCGAAGGCGAATTTCTCAGATCAAAGTTTTTACTGTTGCCCACGGTGCTAAAACCAGCCCCGCCCAGGTTGGGTGCATTAAAGTAATAGGGGCTTGCAGTCTCTACTACCACGCACCGGCTCCATTTACTCTTGTCAGGTGTCAAAACAACATCTACATTATTGAGATCTGACATATCAGTTCGGGTTTTGACAATCTGCATTCCTGCTGTATTATCTATCCACGCGGGAGAAATGTAAATGTCATTGGGATCAAACCTGAAACTGCTTAGATAAAATGGAACAATGCCATTGTAATTATTGGTAAATAGTTGCTGCGGGTCATCTTCAAATTCCGACTCTTCCAGATCAGTCCTTGCAAAGTTGAAGAAACCATTGTCATCGGCAACAAAACTCAGCCAGGGATCATTGATATCTTCGTAAGTGATAGATGATCCAATACTTCCATTGGTCTCAGCAGAGAAATCACCAGCTTCTTCTGTCTGCCCAATAGAAACTGAGAATCCATACTGTCCTATAATTTGCTCATTCAATCGGGCGATGGAGGTTTCTGAAGCAATTACCACCGATGGATCATTGAGGTCAACAAGCGTCCATCGTGCATCTTCATCGAGCACCTCATCATCCATATCGCTGTCGGTAAAACTCAATCTAAACTCACCCTCTACTACCTCTAGTGGATTGTAAATCTGCACGGTAATGGGACCAGCACCTCTTTCATAGGTGATCTCCCCATTGAAAGACCCGTCAACAATAGCTGTGCGAGTATCCTCACTTAGCTCCAGGAAGGTATTACCAGCTCCTACTCCATCCAATCGTGTGATGGAGGGTCCGTCACCATAGCTTGCATTCAGTGATTCGTACACGATAGGTCGCGGAGTCGGGACATAGGTCTTTATGTTCCTCCGGCCCTCCAGATATGGCGTACGCTGGCCCACGTTGTTTTGACTGTTAAATGGCTCAAACTCGTTATGTGCATATGCCACTGCAGTGAAATAGTATTTCCGATGGTTGATCAATGTTCTATCTGCCAACTTGCTGAACTGATCTTCCGTAATGCGAAAAGAATGTCGGATATCATCATTTTCACCCATGACCTCTAATACGGGTTCGTAAAGCAATCTTCCTGACTCCGTGGGGTGTGGCATCGCTTCCCAGTTGACGACTTGCGAAATGCCGTTCTTGATATCTGTTTGAAAAATTAATCTTGCTTTGTCCGGATCATCCAGCTCTGCCGTACTTACTTCTGGTCCATTCAGCTGGTACACCTTGTAACCTTCAAACTTGTAGAGTTTTTCTTCATCGGGTAGGTCTGTGGGTGCCCGCAAATCAAGCTCCTCATAAGCCTCACCAAAGTTGTTTGACTCCTGATCATTTGTCAGTATGCAGATCAATTCACGATCCAATTCTACAAAATCAAGATCGGGTGCATCTGGACCATCAGTGATGTCGAAACAATTATCAAATAATGCCTGGGCTGTCTCATCAGCGAAAATCAAAGGATCAATGCTTGGACAAGGATAGTCAGTAATGTCCGGAACCCAAACCACACCTATGATCAATTCATTGGTAGCACCCGGATCGAGGCGAAAAGGCCCTGAAGCCTGAATCGTGCGTCGATCTCCGAAAGGCAGATTCGCAGTACACATAGACCACCCGGTAGGATCGTTTGGTGCTTCGGTAAATGCATAATCAATGCGTG
>JAUILM010000230.1 GCA_030432855.1 Bacteroidia bacterium | reverse complement strand
AAGGACTTTCTGGAATCCAAACGGCCATTGGATGGATGGCACGATGACCCCATGCATAGAATGGAATCAAATCAAATGATACAGGAGATCCATCTTGTTTACCTATGGCCTTTAGTACAGTAAGTCCATTCAGCATCGATCCCTTGAAACCCACCACTGCAAGACTTCCCTTGTCCACGGTATAATTTTGTGCATCTACTCCCTCAGTGCAATAGACGAGTGGTCCTCGCTGAATGGCGATTCTGCCGATGTTTGCTTCTACTTTTTCATGACTTCTGATTTGCTTTATTTCCATTGGAAGGTGCACATTAACGATATCCCCTGCATTCCAACTTCGACGCACTATTGCATATCCATTGTCCACCTCATAATCGATCTCAATACCATTGATTGAGATAGATATTTCCAGTCGGGATGGGTTTTCGAATGTATATAGATCACTCGGGACTACCTCATTTGCAACCCATCCGGGTATCCGGATCTTAAGGGATTCCTCCCATTGATTGGCCTCTTCAATCGTCAGTGTGATATTTCCTTCCCAGGGGTACGTGGTTTCTTGAAGTATTTTGACAATCTGGCCGTTTCTATCCAATGTAAAATGACTATTCATGAAGAGATTGACATAAATTCCGTCCTGGTCCTGTGCATACGCGTATCCAGCTACCGAAGGAATAAACCGGGAAAGGTTAGAAGGACAACAAGAACAATCAAACCAGGGTGATCGACAGGTTTCTCCCCGGTTAAATTGAGTCGAACCATCAAAGGCCAAAGGGTTGGGATAAAAAAACTTATCCCCATCTAAGGACAACCCTGAAATCAGTCCATTGTATAGGGTTCGTTCCAGTACATCAATATATTTCGACTCTCCTGTCAAGAGAAACATTCTGTGATTCCAGTATACATTCGCAATGGAGGCGCAGGTCTCCGTGTAGGATTCATTGGGAAGCTTATAAGCCTCGTCAAAACCCTCTATACCATTGCCGGCTCCCAATCCACCGGTGATATATAGCTTTTTACCTACGATATCATCCCAGAGCTTATCCAAAGCATTTCTGTATCCATCATCTTCCAAAATGGCAGCGATATCTGCCATGGCAGCATACATATATACAGCCCGAACACTATGGCCTACGGCCGTCTCCTGTTTGGTCACTGGGAGATGATCTTGTGAATACAAATCGTACGTATACAGGTGTGGACCCTCGTTCGCATATTTCCGAAGTCCCATGCCTCGACGATCCAAAAATTCCTTTGCCAGTTGCAGGTACTTTTGATTCTGTGTAACCCGATAGAGTTTGATCAGACCAATTTCGATTTCCTGATGTCCCGGATAAAAAGGCTGGTCCTGATCGATGCAGATTCGATATATGTGATCGGCATTGCGGATGGCAATATTTAAAAAATCCTTACCACCCGTCGCCAGATAATGGGCCACTGCCGCCTCATACATATGTCCTACATTATATAGCTCGTGACTGGACTCACTGTTGATATACCTTCCTTTTTCATCATAACTGCAGCATGCAAAATCGGTGTACTCATTGGCTTTAGTGGACCATGCTGTATAGAGATATCCGTCAGCTTCCTGTGCAGCACCTATGTAGGATATTAGAGAATCCAGATAACTCCGCATTGCTTCATCCTCCTCCGTCATCAAACCATAGGCCGCACCTTCCATGATTTTGTACAGATCAGAATCATTAAACCCGAACTCACCCTGAAATTTTCCCATCTCCAATCCTCCAGCGACTTTAAAGTTCTGGACCCGACCCGTTTCCTCACATTTTTGGAACGAATAGGGAATCGTAACTCGGATGGCAGTATCAACCCGGGATTTCCAAAAACCTGAATCAATCGCTACCTCGTGAAATTCGATAGGTTGAATGGGATAGTCTGCGTATTCCTGACCGGATAACCCGCAAGGGATAAGAATCGATAATAGTGAGATCCATTTTTTCACATCAGCTCCATTGTCTTATCTTAAAGTACTAATTTTCTCTCTTAGCAGGGTGATAAGTGGGATCGAAACAAATGGATATAGATCGTGTTAGATCATGGAACTTGCAAGATCTAACGTGGAAGTCTATTAGTATAGATTTTGCAAAGATCATGAGGAGATTATCTTTGATCTGAAAAACAAAACGAAATGGTCGAACTGGCAGGTATAATTATTCTAGGCATTGGTGCTCAGTGGCTTTCCTGGAAAATGCGCATTCCTGCTATATTACCATTGATACTATTAGGATTATTGGTAGGTCCGGTTTCAACGCTTTGGACTGACGGCGAAAAATGGATTGAACCCATTTACAATGAAGAGACGGGCGTAGGTATATTTCCAGAATCATATTTTTTTTACTTCGTTTCGCTTGCGATTGGCATCATCCTGTTTGAAGGTGGTTTGACCCTTAAACGCAAGGAAATTCGAGGTCTGGGACCGGTCATTCTTACGCTGGTCACCCTGGGGTCATTGGTTACCTTTCTGGGGGCTGGTACAGCCGCTTATTTGTTACTTGATCTGGAAGTGGGCGTGGCTTTTCTCTTTGGGGCACTGATTATTGTGACGGGACCCACCGTGATAGCACCCATACTTCAAAATGTAGCTTTAAAGCGAAACCTGGCAACCATACTCAAATGGGAGAGTATCATCATCGATCCGATCGGAGCTTTCGTTTCGGTGCTTGTATTCGAGTTTGTGCTGTCCAATCGAGGTGCATTAGCATTTACACCGCACGCCCTCATCACCTTTATTCAGATCCTGATGATTGGTCTGGCTATTGGTACGCTGGCGGGTTTTCTACTCTATTTTATTCTTAAGAAAGATTTTGTCCCTCATTATTTAATTAATGTGGTCACGCTTGCATTGGTCCTGGGGGTATTTGTGTTTTCTGATATTGTGGCCACAGAATCCGGCCTTCTGTCCGTGGTGGCAATGGGTACTGTACTGGGTAATCTCGACATTCCCAAGCTGCGTGATATTCTGGATTTCAAGGAATCTCTTAGTATACTACTGATTTCCATATTATTCATCATCCTGGCGGCTCACATCAACATCAGTGATCTGATGTTATTACGTGACTGGCGTATCGGGCTGCTCCTCCTGGTAGTGATATTCCTACTTAGACCGCTGGCTGTTTGGTTGAGCACCCTGCGATCCGATCTGAGCATAAAAGAAAAACTATATATCTCCCTTATTGGTCCCCGAGGTATTGTGGCTGCCGGAATTGCATCACTCTTTGGATTGCGACTGGTCGTTGATGGTATACCGGGAGCTGAGTACATTACTCCGCTTGTCTTCATGGTAGTTCTGGGCACCGTATTACTGAGTGCTATTATTGCCCAACCTATGGCAAATTTTCTCAAGGTCTCCAGTAAAAACAAACAATCCATTCTGATCATCGGGGCAAACGCTGCTGTAAGACTCATCAGCACCTATCTTGAAAAAAAGGGCACAAAGGTCATTTTAATAGACAACAACGTCACTAATATTGAAAAAGCACAGGCAAAGGGCCTGGAAGCCTATTCTGCTAATGTTTTTCACGATGACCTGGATGATCTGGTACCCCTAAAAGGAATGACACACCTATTGTCGTTGACAGGTAGCCCGGATGTAAATCGTCATGTTTGTAAGAAGTATCAGCGTCAATTTAAAGGAGGCACATTCCGCATCAGAACCGGTGACGACTCAGACGACCGAAATGCCTACTTCCCCACCTTTGACGACTATATCAACTTCATTGAAACTGCCAGAGACTATCCGGTGATTTATGAGTTGAAACCAGACAACATGGATGAGATGCTGGACATGATATCTGCTCTTCGAAAAGCACCTAATAGCATTTCATTGTTTGTCCTGAGAAAGAACGATCAGTTTAAACTGATCCCGCACGATTTGTCCCAGTGTGATTTTACCGAAGGCGATATTCTTGTATACTTTGGAAAACGCCTCAGAGAGTTAGAATCTGTGCAGGAAACCGAGAAAGAAGAAACCACTACTGATCAATAGGTATTTTTGCTGTCAGTTCTGACAAGCATGTGTTGATTCTTCGCCAGCCAAGATATTTTGTTTACTTTAATTGTTCGCTTGTGCCATTAGGTGCGGGCGATTTTTATTACTCCTATTACAAACTGCTATGAAATCAATTTACAAGTACCTCTTGTTTGCCTCCCTTGCTGCCCTGGCGGTAGTACTCATTATGCTGGCGATGGGTAAAGGTGCACAAGTCGGACCTCCCCTTTCAATTTTTCTTTTACTGCTTGCCATTGGTCTCAGAGGTCATCACTTTTTTAAAGGCTTCTCCTTCAGTATTATCATTTTTTCCGCAGTGACATTGGCCATGTTTTATCCGGGTCCTTTTACCCAGGTTGGTGATTTCCAGATGCGTTCTCTGATTGTACCTCTATTACAGATTATCATGTTCGGTATGGGTACAGCTATGAGCTTAAAGGATTTTATCGGAGTGATCAAAATGCCAAAAAGCGTCGGTGTGGGACTTGTCTGCCAATTTACCATCATGCCTATTATTGGATTTACTATGGCTAAGCTTTTTGGATTTTCGAATGAAGTAGCCGCAGGTATCATATTGATCGGTTCATCCCCCAGTGGTCTGGCATCCAATGTGATGTCCTATCTGGCCAAAGCAAACATAGCATTGTCAGTGACACTTACTGCGGTGGCCACGATGCTGGCACCACTCATGACGCCTCTGTGGATGAAATGGCTGGCGGCACAATATATTCCCATTGATTTTTGGTCGATGATGTGGAGCATAATTAAGATTGTGATCATTCCGGTATTTGGAGGCCTGGCATTCAATCACTTTTTCCATGGAAAAACCAAATGGCTGGATAAAGCTATGCCGCTGGTATCTATGGCAGGTATTGCGTTGATCATCGCCATCATTACAGCAGCAGGTCGCGATAGCCTCCTGACCATTGGTATTGCCTTGATTATTGCAGGCATTTTGCATAATGGACTGGGTTATTTTCTGGGTTACTGGGCTTCGAAATTCACTGGCTCTTCCGAACAGGATGCCCGAACCATTGCCTTTGAAGTGGGTATGCAAAATGCAGGACTCGCTTCCGGTATTGCCCTCGAAATGGGTAAATTAGGTACCGTAGGCCTTGCCGCCGCGGTTTTCGGACCCTGGATGAATATTTCGGGATCATCGCTGGCTACCTGGTGGAGAGAAAAATCCAACGATGAGGAGGTAGACGAAAATCCAAAAGAAGCTTCATAAATTCTTACACTTTCATGAAGTATGTTTGATGTGGAATTTAGTACTTTAAGCGCCACACACTGTACTAAACAAGTCGTGAAAAAATAGTCTGAAACATAAATAAACATGAGAAAAGTATTTATCGCAATTATTTTATGTAGCCTGGGATTCACTCAAATGCATTCCCAAACTATGTCGAGAGATGAAATGATCTTTTTGACATCGAAATGGGAAGGAGAGCGGTTTGAAGATGGCAGACCAAAAGTCGACGAGAGTATTCTCGAACGAATGAAGTCAGTGACCATTGAGGAAGCCTGGGGTGTATTACGTGGTGAAGGATATCACAATGTATTTGAAGGTGGATGGAAACCTATCCATGACGATGTCCCGGTTGTGGGTCGTGCCCTTACGGCTCAATATATGCCACTAAGACCTGATGTAGATGACCAAATAAAGGCACGCGGGGAGAAAGATGGCCGTATTGGCAGTCCAAACTCATGGCCGATTGATATGCTCACACAAGGAGACGTTTACGTCGCTGATGGCTATGGCAAAATTGTAGACGGAACCCTCATTGGTGATAATCTGGGAAATTCCATCTATGCTAAATCGGGAAATGGTGTGGTTTTTGACGCATCTAGTAGAGACCTTGAGGGTCTCTCTGATATTGAGGGATTTAATGCCTTCGTAAGAGATTGGCATCCTTCTTATTTGACAGGATCTATGCTTTCCGGCTTAAATGTTCCTATACGTATCGGTGCTGCCACCGTTTTACCGGGTGATGTAGTACTAGCAAAACGTGAAGGTGTGGTATTCATACCTGCACATCTTGCTGAAAAAGTAGTAACAACTTCAGAGGTGGTCAGACTGAGAGATATGTTTGGTATCACGCGCCTCAAGGAAGGCAAATATACTCCGGGACAGATCGATACGAGATGGACCGATGAAATAGAAAAAGATTTTAGCCAATGGCTTAGAGATCACATTGATGAGCTACCAGTACCTGCTGCAGAAATTCAAAAGCTGCTGGAAAACAGAACCTGGTAGCGCACTACGTGACACACCTTAACTTTTTTACCGCACTATAAAAAAGTTAGACCGGCTCGAGAGGGCCGGTTTTTTTATGCAATCTTGCTAAAATCAATACTCTGCTTAAAATCTTTTTGTAGCAGTAGAATAAAGTTGGTACGCACAATTTCACCCATGCTGTCACATGACAAGAATGCCTTCGTACGATGATGTGCTGTTAACTCTTCTTTCAGTTGTTCGATCTTGGCATCTGAAGACAGTTTATCTACCACCATGATGCGAAACAACTCCCTTAGTTTTCTTCGGGTAGTCTTTACCCTGCGAGCAATGAGACTCCGCTCCTCAAACTGATATTGCTCCACAGTCTTCGGAGACATATGATTAATCCCCAAAAAAATGATAGGATTGTTATCCTTAAAATACTGAGGTAAATAAAAGCTCTTACGTCCCTCATACGACTGCTGATCAAAATCAATGGCACGCAGCCTAAATTGGGATCCTTCAATATCAGGGGTGACATCCACCACGTAGTTGTACGATCGCATATCTCCCAGCAGCCTCACAAAACACCGCTCATTGAACTTGATAAATTCCTTGGCGATACGGATCTGATTAAACGCATTGACGTTCAGATTGTGCTTGATAAACTCGTCACCGGGAATACCCGCAATGTGCTCCTCAATGAGTGTCTCACGGTTCAAAAAGTAATTGAACCGGTTAGGAGAAACCAAATTTTCCAATTCTAAGCCATACACCCGGGATGCATCTGATTTCTTGATATAGAAATGATCATAGTTGTCATTCAATCTATTGATGATGCGAATCCGGAAAGGCTGAGTATTACCGAATGTACAGAAGTCAATTCGATCAATGGACAGATGCTCCAGGACCTCCACATCTCCATCGGTCTTGAGATACGCATAGATCAGTTTTAGGTATTTGCTGATCTCGGTGTGATCCTGGGCCGAATAGAAGACCGTACGCCAAAGGGTATCATCACCATCCAGATCCAGCAAAGGAATCGACTCCTGATGCCGGAGCAGATCACTGTATTGCAAGGGAATATCTATTTTCCGATTGTACTTGTCCAGGTACTGTTGTAAGCCATCACTAATCGGGAATGCAATTTTCTTCTTGGATGGAATTTCTCCGCGCATAATTCAAGATCGAAATTTTATTCGAATTAGTTCCCGGTATACCGCACTTGATTGACCCCGCCGTGATAAAGAATGGCTATTCACCTAAAATGAAGTCAACAGCCATTTTTGCATGCACATAGGTAGTATCAATCATGGGAAGATCGTAATCTTCAGGAGAGAGTAACATCGGTAGCTCTGTGCATCCCAGTATCATTCCATCGGCCCCTCGATTCTTTAGTTTATCCATTTCCTTTTTGGCAAAACTTCGCGCATCATCAGTAAATTTTCCCTGTGTCAGTTCTTTGGAAATCAACGCATGGACATTCATCTGGTCTTCCTCGGTGGGCACCAGGGTGTTGATGGCATGCTTAGTCCCAAGTGGACCACTGATGAAGTCTCTCTGCATGGTGGGTCGAGTCCCTAACAGGCCCAAATTAGATATCTGACGACTTTTTGCATCTTCGGCAATCGCATCTGCAATATGTAGAATCGGAACCGATATTTGAGGCGACACGAATTCATAAACCATATGCGGTGTATTGGCACAAATGATGATGGCCTCTGCACCCGCATCGATCAGCTTATGCGAGATGTCAAGATACGCCGCATTGATCTTTTCCCGATCTCCGGCGCGCATCAGCTCCACGTTGAGACTATAAAGAATTAATGGTGGATTGAGGTGCGTACCTTTGCGCTCTCCTACCAGCTCATTGATGGTTTTGTAATAAATCACTGTAGAGTGCCATGAAGTGCCTCCGATCATTCCTAGTACACGCATGCTTTTTTTTAAAGTTCAGGCACAAGGTAAACAGTTCGAAATGAAAACTCTGTGATAGATG
>JAUILM010000229.1 GCA_030432855.1 Bacteroidia bacterium | reverse complement strand
TCCTGTGATGCATGACGATCAACATGGTACCGCCATCATAAGCGCGGCAGCCCTTCTCAATGCATTGGAAATAGTCCAAAAGGATATTGAAAAGGTAAAAATTGTGGTCAGTGGTGCCGGAGCGTCGGCCATCTCCTGTACCCGTTTGTATGTGTCATTAGGTGCCCTTCCGGAGAATATCTACATGTATGACAGTAAGGGATTAATTCATCCGGATCGTACCAACCTGGACGGTAAGAAGTCGGAGTTTATAAATGGTACAGTCAGTGCCGATACATCTCTTACCGATATCCTCAGTGGTGCCGATGTGTTTATTGGTCTTTCACGTGGCAACATTCTTTCGAAGGATATGATCAAGCAGATGAGTGATCAACCCATCATTTTTGCCATGGCCAATCCAACACCAGAGATCTCATATGAAGACGCAAAAGAGGCTCGTCCTGACTGTATAATGGCCACCGGAAGATCTGACTACCCCAATCAGGTAAATAACGTACTGGGATTCCCTTACATCTTCAGAGGAGCGTTGGATGTGAGAGCATCCGAAATCAATGAAGCCATGAAACTGGCGGCAGTAAAAGCACTGGCTAATCTGGCAAAAAAGACGGTACCTGATCTGGTAAACATGGCCTACAATGACATCAACCTCAAATTTGGTGTGGATTATATCATTCCAAAACCTGTGGACCCACGGCTTATTACAGAGGTGGCGCCGGCAGTAGCGAAGGCAGCCATGGACTCAGGGATTGCTCATAGTCCAATAAAAAACTGGGAGAAGTATGAACTGGAGCTTGCTCAGCGATTAGGAAATGACCACACCCTATCAAAAGTCATAGAGACAAAAGCTAAACAAGCGGTGCAACGAGTAGTCTTTGCTGACGCAGAAAACAGTACGGTCCTGAAGGCGGTACAAACCGTGATGCAGGAACGTATTGCGGACCCGATTCTACTCGGAAACCGGGAAAAAATCCAATCCATCCTGGAGGAGCACGATCTGTCTTTGCCAGGGGTTAAGATCATCGATCCGCAGCAGCCGGCAGATGAGGATTGTCAAAAGAATTTTGATGATTATGTAGAGAGCTATTATCAAAAACGCAAAAGGAAAGGACTTACCAGAGCGGAAGCTCAGGGCATCATGCAAAGCCGGAACTATTATGGTGCTATGATGGTAGAAATGGATGCCGCAGACGCCATGATCAGTGGACTTTCCCGAAAGTATCCGGATACAGTACGACCTGCTCTCCAGATCATCGGTGCCGAAGAAGGCGTACGCAAAGTAGCCAGTATGCACATCGTCATGACTCGATTTGGGCCACTCTTTCTGGCCGACACCACCATCAATCACCATCTCAACCCCGAGGATATCGCTGATATCACAGAGCTGGTGGCCGATCAGGTGAAGACATTCAATATTGAACCCAGGATTGCCTTGCTGACCTATTCCAACTTTGGATCCGTGAAGGATGGCGAATCTGCCGTCTTAATGCGAAAAGCCACCTCTATCCTACACCAAAAACATCCTGACTGGGTGGTAGATGGCGAAATGCAGGCACATTTAGCATTCAATGGGGATCTTCTTAAAGAATTGTATCCATTCTCAAAACTCGCAGGTGAAAGAGCAAACACTTTGATTTTCCCTAACCTTTCCTCGGCAAACATCACGTACAACCTCCTCAGTGAGGGATTTGAAATGCCCATCATCGGGCCCATCTTATTGGGACTGAGAAAGCCGGTGCACGTGCTGCAACTTGGAGCCACCGTACGACAGATAGTAGATATGGTTGGTATAGCCGCTGTAGATGCCCAGGAAAAAAGACATCGAAGGAATGGTAAGAGTTAAAATCTGACCCAGTAAATATCCCCCATCCCATTCCCGACATCCGTAGATACTTCTTCGAATGTTGTCAGGGTTTCTAATGATGGAGGCACCCGCTCCTTACGATTACTGGTAAAGTAAAGGATCCTATTCGTAAAATCGATCAGGGGACAGTAATCCAGTCTGGAGGAGTTTATTTCAGGTCCCAGATTTTTGGCAGGTGACCAGCCGGATTCACCCTTTATACTGATATACAAGTCACCTCCCCCCATACCGTCAGGACGTCCGTACGAACTGAAAAGCAAAGTATCTTCGGAGGGACTGATGTAGGCATTGAATTCATACGTGGATGAGTTGATATTAGAATCCAGGGCTTCCGATTCCTGATAGACACCGTCTTGCCACGCACTCCGATAGATATCCTCGGTTCCGGTACCATTATTCTTATAAGTAGCTGTAAAGTATAGGGTGTTATCATGAGTCACTGCCGGATAAAATTCATCCACACTTGTATTGATGATCGTATCCAGAGGCATAGGATCTCCGTATGATTGATCAGATTGTACAGGTACCTGCCAGATGTTGTAGTCACCGGGCTCGGTCTCACCTGGCATAGGACGATTGGAGGCAAAGTACAGCATGGGTTGCGATGGATGAAAGAAGGGTTCTATGTCATTGTACTTTCCAGAAAATGAAACGATAGTCGGATCCGACCACTTACCTTCTTGATACTTCACCTGCACAATGACCCTAACCGTATGATCAAAATTACCCCGCGTAAATAGGGCATACTGACCATCCCGGGATAAAGCAAAGTCTCTCTCATACAGACCGGTCGAAATCAGGCCCGGACTCACTACCTGCACCGTATCAGAGACTATCTCTTCATTTTGCATCAGACCTGGGTTCTGAGGATAGTTGGTGCAGGATGTAATCCATAAGTGTGCGATCACAAAAAGTAGTAAGCTGTACCTTCTCATAAAGTCTTGATTAGCCTCATTTTTAAATCTCAAAAACTATTTTTCCAAACTGCGAACCCTGATCCATGCGCGCAAAGGCCTGAGGTCCTTCCTCCAGACTATAGATACGATCCAGGACGGGTACGATTTTATGTTGATCTACAAATTCCACCATTTCTAAGAACTCCTGATCATTGCCCATGGTGGTACCATGTATTTCAAGTTGTTTCCAAAAGAGAATCTGAGGGCTTAGTTTTTCGATTGCCCCGGCACTACCGCCATAGGTGACTATTCTGGCGCCAGGGTTGGCAATCTTCAAGAGGTTGTTAAATCCGGGACCTCCTGCACTATCAATGATAATATCAAATCCACCACTTTGTGACTGGAGTGCCTTATGCCATCCATCATGCCGATAGTTTTGTCCTCCCACTGCTCCCAAGTCCTTCGCCTTACTAATTTTTTCATCACTACTGCTTGTGACCCAAACTTCTGCACCAGCTGCCAGTGCAAACTGCATGACGATCAATGCAACGCCGCCACCAATACCATTAATGCAAACACGGTCTTTGGAGGTACATTTCCCTTTCTTCATCAGGGCCCGGAAGGCAGTAAGTCCTCCCAAAGGCATAGCCGCTGCCTGTACAGATGAAAGGTGCTCTGGCTTAGGAACTAATCGGTCCTTAGCTATGGCCATCTTCTCACAGAAAGTGCCGTGTGTAGGCATGCCCAGTATGGAGTACGATTTACCACCAACACGAGGATCTGGTCCCCAATTTACATTGGGATTTATCAGATACTGCTTGCCCTCATAAAGGACACAGGCATCCGAACCCAGGACCACTCCCGGCTGGAGTCCAGGATATAAACCCTTAGTGATCCATACATCCCGATGATTCAGTGCTGCCGCCATGACGTCGACCCACACTTCACCCTCGTTAAGTTTTGGTACTGCAACTTCTGAAAATCTAACAGGATGATGCACATCCTCAAAGACCAATGCCTTCATAAGAAGTCTGTGTTATATGTACCTGTCAAAATAACCAAAAATGCACATGACTCAAAAAGCTTAAGCTTTCCCTTCTGACTATCAATTCTTTGTCAAAACCTCATAATTTGGTCAATTCAGGAAAGGATGGTATTTTTCCAGCGCGAAACCCGGTACCTTTCTTTGAAAGTTGTACAAGCTCAAAGCTATATTGATCCCTCCCCAGGGATGGTAGACTTGACCATGAAACATATATTGCTATGGAATGGAAGACGCTTGTTACTATTTGCCTTTCTTCAATAATTACCCTGGCATGGAGTCAAAATTCAGACCAATGCACGCAGGTAGTTTTTGTGGAAAGTCCCACTCAGGACACGTATGTCAACGCTGGACAAGACACGGCTCACCATGGTCATGAGCTCGTCCTTAGACTAAAAGGCACCCCTGAGAAAAAGAAAATGTCAGCCGTAATGTCATATCAGGTGCATCATATTGATGCAAATTATGTGACTAACGCTGCACTGAAAATTTATACCGTGTCAAAAAAGAATGAATCCAATCTTACTGTGTATGGTATAGAGGATTCGATAGATGAAGCACATACAAATTGGAGAAATCTGCCTCAGGATAGACTGCAGGCATTGTCCACCCATACAATCTCCGGGGATCCTTTTGTTGAATTTGATGTCACTGAATACGTAAAAAGCGGTCTACAGGACGGAAACATTCAGTTTTTGATAGAAAGTGATGGGAAGAAGATCATAGATATCAGCAGCCGGGAAAGTGGATTAAATTCTGAACTTGCGATTTCATTATGCACTCCTATCGATCGGTCTATATGGATTGAGCACAATAAGGCCGCTGAATCTCAGTATAATATGGAAATCCTTCCGAGCAATATTCCAGGGAAAATGACCATTCAGTTGATTGGTGTCCCCGCAGGAGGCTTTGGCACCCTCATGATCATGGATGAGGCGGGAGATGTACTTCGACAGCTTCCGATGTCCATACGACAGGGAGATGCGCTTTATCACACCGTAGATTTTGGACATCTTTTACCTGGCAGTTATTGGGCGATGTTTCGTAAGGGTCGTATCCTCATTAAAGACGAGTTTCGCATGAGGCCCAGCAAAGCTCCGGATCGATTGGTAGAAGTCGAACTACTGACCGCCGAAGCAGCGATTGAGGAAAAGCATTGAATCATTTTCAATGAAGCACCTGGAAATCAGGATGTTTAGTGTCATTAATAGGGCCTTTTTTGCCTCTACTGCTTCATAATCAAGATTTTAGCCCCACTCAAGACTTGACAACCTGATTACTTTAGCGTACCTTGTAACAATGTAAGTACTCAAATTCCACCAGGATCGGGTAAGGGAAGCTAATATGAAAATATCGTTTCCCTTTTTTATTCCAGCATTCCCCTTAAATAGAAAATAGAGATTAAAAAAGGGTCATCATGGTCAAGAGCTATGACCCTTCCATCAAAGTGATGTATTAATACAGAATTTACCATATTTTTCCGGGCTTGTCAATCTTGCCAACATGATCAAGGCTTGATCGCACTTACAGTCGGGATAGCTGGATTCGAACCAGCGACCTCGTCGTCCCGAACGACGCGCGCTACCGGGCTGCGCTATATCCCGAGTATTTTTCGCTATTACTCCATTTTTACAGGATCTAATATAGATCAATTACCCGTAGGGGCTTCCACAGTATCTTCAAAGTTGAAAAGCAATGAAAAACGCAGTGTCTTGTCCAGGGGGTTGCTGGCTGCCAGCGTCGAAGCAGTACTAATAAGGTAGGACATGTTGATGCTAAAGACATTATATTTTATACCCAGTCCTGTGGTAATATATTTTCGGGCACCTTTTAGTCTATGCTCGTCAAAATACCCTGCACGCAGGGCAAACTGCTGGTCATACCAATACTCGACTCCCACTGAATAAGTAAACTCTTGCAGCTCCTCGCTAAAGCCTCCGGGTGCATCCGACCAGGATCCCAATACACCCCTAAAAAGTGATTGTTCTCTGTAGTCGTTAATATCATTTTGAGGATCGACATCGATAAATTCGTGTTGGGGAGTCGGCACCATCAATTTATTGATATCGGCAGCAATTGTCAATGAATTATATTCATCGAAATCAAACTCCCAGGCTGATCCGAAGCCAAAGTTTACTGGCAAAAAATCATTGGTTTCACGTGTGTAAGAAATCTTGGATCCCAAATTTGAAATGGCCAATCCCAACGATAAATTGCTTGACTCCATGGGAATACGATAATTAAAGGAGAGGTCAGCTGCTCCAGCCACACCGGCACCTACTTCTAATCCACCAACCTCTTGCCCCGCAGCAAGGTTAGAGTAAATAAACTTACCACTAAGGCCCACAGAAAAATTTTCACCCAACTTACGGGCCAGACCCAATGCTACTTCAAATTCATTGGGTCTTCCGAACCCCTGTGGTTGTCCATTTTCATCTGTAAATTGAATATCTCCTAAAGAAAAATAGCGCAGGCTATATCCCAATGTATTTAAGTCATCTATTTTGGTGTAGCCTGCCAAATATGCCAGATAGACATCCTGCAAACCCAAGGAACGTAACCAGGGAGTATAAGTCGCCGAAAGGGCTGTATTATTTTCTGCAAAAGCGAGTTTAGAACTATTCCAGTGCATACTATTAGCATCTGGAGAAATAGCAATACCCGCATCTCCCATACCTCCACTACGGGCATCGGGAGTAAAGCGTAGAAAAGGGACTGATGTGGGTATGGCATTAGCACAATCTCCCCCGCTCAATGAGGCATAGTTTCCCTTATTATCTACAACACATTGACCCGTGATTTTCGCAAAAGGGAATGAAAAAAGTACTAGAAGAAATAGAGGTGTCTTCATTGTCGATAGTTTGAATGATTCTATCGCCAAAACGGTGACCGCTCCGATTTATTTCCGAGGTGAAAAATATTAAGGAGTGTTAAAATTGGCTACTATTTCTTTGGAGGCATCGTACCAAATACCCAGTCCCACAGAGGAGAAGACACGCCAAAAGCTTTGTCAGGGTATTTAAAATGATGTAAAGCATGATGACGATATTGCCCTTTTAGCCAGGAAGGAACTGGTGTGACATGGGTCTTATAATGTACAAATGTGTACAACAAATAACCTGTCAAAAAACCGGGCAATACCACAAAAACAAGCTGTCCGAATAGTATAAAACCAATGGTGAAAAGAACAGAAATAATAAGAAGGCCCGGAATTGGAGGCATAATCAGTCGGTCAGTATCCCGGGGATAGTCATGATGAATTCCATGAAAGATATAAGATACTCGTTTAGCCGTTTTTGACCTGGGAAAGTACTCGTCCAAATGAAAAAAGTAACGATGCGCAAAATATTCAAAGAGTGTCCAGAAAAGAAGCGCACTAAAAAAGATTACGGTGGCCTGCAGAGGCTGACTGAGTAATTCATTCCGATATGCCCAAATCAGCATTGACAGGATTACAAAGAAGTAGATTAATGCAGAAATGCGTGGAGGTGCCTTAGATAATACTTCCAGATAAGCATGGTCAAATATCTTTCCCTTCCTGACATTATTAGATTCCATGGTTCACTCGATTAGTCTTCAGTGTAAAAACATCTTGTTGGAAGAATCTGTTTCCGATTTTGACATTTTAATGCACCGTTTACACATTATTAATATGTGACAAAGCTCGGTGGATTTCGAGAAGGGATCAATACTGAATTATCAGTACTATCCGAATTTTATCTGACTTCTCGATAAGATCGTCAGATTAAAACTCTATCTTATTATCAATTACTTTACCTGATATAGTTTAGATTGGGGTCGTGATGAGTTTCCGAATCAAAATCACGACCTTTTTAAATTTCGGAGTACATCCTTTATCCTCCCTTTAGCAACTTTCATCAATTATTTTTCCGTTTCCATCACTCCAGAAAGAAGATTCAACAATAATTGACCAGGTAATGATAAATGTCATCTCATGCAATTCTTTACTGACATATCTTCGCGCCCTAATACACAAAGTCCGACTATTTGCAACACACGTTGCAAGTGTCAATAGTAAGACGCCCCTGAACTATCTTGGGTGTCTTACTTTTTTAGTAACCCCAGGTAAATCCATTTATGCTAAAAGTAAAATGCATAATCAAATGATTATCGCATGACCTTCGATTTGCTCAGTCGGAGAGAGCGAATTGGCAGTGCCCATCCTTAAGGGGAATTCAACCTACTTGAAGACCGTACTATCGTGCTTTTTCTCTCTTTTTCATCGTATGCCTGAGCAAACTCAGCTTCCTCTAAAAAAAGAAAGGCCGCTGACAATGTCAGCGGCTTTCAATCCGGTAGTCGGGGTGAGAGGATTCGAACCTCCGACCTCACGCCCCCCAGACGTGCACTCTAACCGGGCTGAGCTACACCCCGAAATAATGGTGTGGGTGTGTGTTTTTGGTG
>JAUILM010000228.1 GCA_030432855.1 Bacteroidia bacterium | reverse complement strand
GGAGTTGGCAGATAAGATGGTGGACGAAGATGGATATTACTGTCTAAACCAATTTGCCAATCCGGATAATTATGGGCAACACTATCGCACGACCGGACCAGAAATCTGGAGAGACACGGATGGAAAGGTAACTCATTTTGTATCTGCCATGGGCACTACCGGTACTATTATGGGAGTCTCTCGGTACCTTAAGGAACAGAACTCGGGAGTACAAATTGTTGGTACTCAGCCCACTGAAGGTAGCAGCATTCCTGGCATTCGAAGGTGGTCTCCAGCCTTCCTTCCCAAGATTTACGAAGCCGACCGTGTCGATCGAATAATCGATGTGAGTCGTGACCAGGCGGTAGAAATGGCGCGAAGGATGGCTGCTGAAGAAAGTATCCTGGCGGGAATGAGTAGTGGAGGAGCACTCAGTGCGGCTGTCAGATTAGCCTCCGAACTGGATAAAGGTGTGATTGTATTCATCGTCTGTGATCGGGGTGACCGGTATCTCAGTTCTGATCTCTACGAATAAAAAGAAACCGGTATCTTTCTTTAAAGACACCGGTCACGAGATCGACTAAGAAGAAAACTATAAAACACTATTTATTTTCAACTGCTCAGCGGATGGCAGTTCTTCGACTTTGTTCAGACGACGTTGTACCGCCCGTCGACGTACTCCTGCCCTATCAATGACATTGTTCGCCTCTTGTAGTTTCTTGTGGACCTTATCCAGGGCATCACCAAACTTGTGAAACTCAGTTTTGATTTCACCTAGTAGTGACCAGACTTCACTGGATCGCTTTTCGATGGCAAGTGTTCTGAATCCCATTTGTAAGGAACTCAAAAAGGCACTTAAGTTACTGGGTCCGACCACCAGGATCTGGAATTCAGACTTCAGACGATACAGTAAGTCAGGCTGACGACTTACTTCGGCATAGAGTCCTTCCACTGGTAAAAACATGATGGCGAAGTCTGTGGTATGGGGAGGTGCGACGTACTTTGTTTTGATATCTTTTGCAGCAGTAAGCAAAGCTCTTTGCAGGTCTTTGCGACAGTTCTGAATTTTCTGCGCATCACCTTCTTCATAGGCATCGAGCAGGTACTGGTACTTGTCCATAGGAAATTTAGAGTCAATAGGTAGGTGCACCGCCTTTTCATCTCCCTTCGAACCGGGAAGCTTTACTGCCACCTCTACCCTACAGTCACAACCGGGTACCGTGGCAATATTCACCCCGTATTGATCAGTGGTCATGATTTCTTCAATGATGTTGAGCAACTGAATTTCACCCAGGATACCCCGCGTCTTAACGTTGGATAATACTTTTTTCAAGTCCCCTACTCCTTCGGCCAGATTCCGCATTTCACCCAATCCCATCTGAACTTTCTCCAGATGCTCACTCACGATTTGGAAGGATCGTCCGAGCCGCTCTTCGAGAGTCTTGTGCAGCTTTTCATCCACTGTGGCACGGATCTTCTCCATATTTTCATTGTTATCTTGCTGAATAGACGTCAGTTTCTCATCTACTCGTTTTCTGATGAGCTCAAAGGAATCGGATGTGGATCGATGTAGTGTTTCAAATCGTCGTTCGTTGTCTGACATCATTTTTCCCACCTGTCGATTCACCAGATCAAAAATGTCTTTCTGCTGTGTTCCAAATTGACAGAGTGACTGACTGAGTTCCTGTCGATTGTCTTTGGATTGTTGCACAATTTCCCTCCGGTTCTGGATGATCTCCTCCCGGGTAGTTCGCGTCACAGAATCAGCCTGTTGCCTGACCGATTCCTGCAAACCCTGAATTAAAGGCGTTACGTCCGTGGGCTTTCGTAAAAACTGATAAATGAAATTCGCTGCACTCAGCAAACAGATGATAGATAGTAATATGATTAATACAATGTTCATGTCCTTGATTTATGAGTTTTCTAGCTTGAATTAAATGGTGGAGCTCAGTGTGTCGATTCGTGTAGTGCCCGTTGATTAACTTTCGGGCCAGTTGTGGACCATGCCCCCGGCAATATTTATGAATGTCAGAAGTCCGAGGGCGATCAGTGCTATCAGAAGTATGTGTACCATTGTAGTTTGTTTTATGAGTTTAGTAAAATTGAATACATCACAAGTCTAGAGCCCTTCCGTGCAATCTTTTTGCACTCTGACTACAATTTTTATATTTTTATTTTTTAATATGTGTAACACCCTCATCATATTATACATAATGTGCAATTAAGGAACTATGCCTACTAATCTTCATGCCCTGATCCGATACCGTACGATCGACGAGTGCCTGGCCCAAAGACACAAACAATGGACCTGGGAAGACCTGTCGGAAGCTTGTGCAGATAAGATCTATGAATATGATGGTATCGACGTGAGCCCTTCACGCCGGACGATCATGTATGACATCCAGCACATGCGCAGTGGAAAACTGGGCTACGTAGCTCCCATAATATATGACCGGATCAATAAGAGCTATTCGTATGAAGATCCAGACTTCTCCATTCAAAAGTTTCCACTGAGTAAGGACGATTTATTCGAATTGCAATACGCTCTTTCGATTCTCAAGAACTTCAAAGGATTTCAAAACACCTCAGGTATTGAGAACATCATCACCAAGCTAGAGCACACAGTCACCCTGCAAGAGTCAGCAGATAAGGAGGTGGTTCATTTTGATCACAGTCTGAATGAACCCGGGCAGAAATGGCTACATGAACTCTACGATTACATTCAACACGAGAATGTGGTTGAGATCACCTATCTGCCTTTTTATCTGGATGAGCCTTATAAACGAACGATCAGTCCTTACGTGATCAAAGAATATGACAATCGATGGTTTCTCATCTGCTGGGATCATAACCGGAATGACTATCGGAACTTTGCACTGGATAGATTGGTCTCCATCGAGAAACAAGCCATTCGATTTCATCGGGAACCCGACTTCGATCCCAAACGATACTTTGAAGACATCGTCGGGGTGACCTTGCCAAAAGATCAAACCATTCAGAATATTCAGTTTCGGGTACAGGGTGATGATGCCAAATATCTAATCACAAAACCTATACATATATCGCAGCAACTGATTTCTCAATCGGAAGATGGACATGTCTTCAGTATCCAGGTCATACCCAACTATGAGTTGGAGATTATCCTATTTTCCTTTGGAGAGCGTCTGGAAGTACTTTCGCCTCTCTCGCTGCGCCAGACCATGCAGGAAAGAAGTCAGCGTATGCATGAAATCTACCGATAGCGGTTTTTCAGCCTGGTGACCGAAGCCCTGTGCGTAGGTTACTGGCAGTTATTCAGTCGGCTGTTGGCAGTTTTTCAGTTAGTATGTAAGACTGCACAGTTACAGACTGGAGACTGCAAGACTGCATACTGCCAGACTGCATACTGGCAAGACTGCATACAGCGATCAAACATCACAGATGCAATCCTCGATTACAACATCCAGGAGATGTTCAATGGACCATCCATAGGCTTGCGCTTGCTGGGGAATGATACTGGCCGGACTCAGACCTGGGATCGTATTTGCCTCTAATAGATAGAACTGCTCTCCTACCAAAATGAAATCAAATCGGACCATACCTCGACAGGAAAGTACCGTATACAGCTTCTTCGATAGGGCCTGACATTGTAGGCTAAGCACTTCCGAAACCTCTGCCGGCGTAATTTCCTGACTGGCACCTTCATACTTGGCCTCATAGGTGAAGAACTCAGCCTCAGGAATAATCTCAGTGATAGGAAAAGCATGTAGTTGTCCTCCTTCCTTTACCACTCCGCAACCAAACTCCCGACCTTCCAGAAAGGCTTCAATAATGACCTCATTGTCATATTCAAATGCCTTTTCAATGGCTGACGAGAGATCTTCTCGTTGGCTTACCTTGCTGATGCCATAGCTTGATCCATTATTATTTGGCTTCACAAAGACCGGCAGACCCAGTGATAATATGGCAGGCTCATCAATCCCATCCTCTGGTCGTATAAGTATGGAGGGTGCTAATGGAATATCAAATGCCCGAAGCAGGTTCTTGCACATTTGCTTATTAAATGTCAATGCCGCACTTAAGGTCTTGCATGTACTATGTGGAATACCCAGGTATTCGAAGTATCCCTGAAGCTTTCCATCCTCCGCCGGTGTACCATGAATGATTAAAAAGACGAAATCGAAGGTTTCCTTTTTACCTCCGATTTGAAGACTAAAATCGTTGAGATCTACCCGGGTACGCGACTCCTTTTCATACCATCCATCACTATCTACCAGAATAGTTCTGCTGGTGTACTTCTTCCGGTTCAGAAAGTCCTCTACCAGCCCGGCACTCTTGAGTGATATACCTCGTTCGGCAGATGGTCCACCTGTTAATATGGCAATATGCTTCATTTCTGGTCCATCGATTATGGTTTACTGTCAAATATAACACATGCTCAGGCTTCATATGACAAAAATTTAAACCCGGATTATGTAATAGAACTTCGTAGTGAGGGTTGAAATGCCAACAAAATAAGGAGGTTTGGAAGAATCAGCATAGCACCGTTATGGTGATTCTGAAAACTCCAGCGAAGCGTTTATTTTGCAGGCATTTCAGGCCGTAATAGATTTTCTAATGCATTATCCGGGTTAAAATAAGAAGCCACCTGGACCTAACAAACCTATCAGGATCCAGGTGGCATAGATAGTAGTCCCTTACAGCGGAGCACAGAAATGCTCTTGGTATGAACTCATCTTAAAACAAGTCGCTCTATTGACCTTGTATATACACTAATTGATGGTATGTATCTGTCAAAGACTTCACTTGAAGTTGATAAACACCTTCTCTCAGATTACCTACCTTAAACTGAAGCAATTCTTCTTTCAACACGGAAGGTCTTCGATCCTGCAATACTAACCTACCGGACAGATCGCTCAATTCAATTACCACCTGATCAGTAATTTGTGCTGGCATTTTGACTCGCATCGTTTCCACTACTGGATTAGGAAATGCCATAGCTGTCTGTTGACTTCCTGCATCTGCCTGAATACCGTTTGGATTAGCTGTGAAGATAAACCAATCGCTATCCTCGCTGATCTGCCCCGAAGCACACTTGGCATTCACCTTAAACTGGTAGACACCACCCGGAGTCAGTCCTTCGATGTCCATTGATGATGTGAGCACCAAATGACTTGTGCTGTAGAATGGCGTTGTATCCAAACTTTCTACCTCTACTTCGTAGTCAATGTCTCCTTCATTTCCATTCCAGACTAAAGTACCACTGGTTCCTGTAAGGTTAGTGGCTGCCAGTCCACTGGGGGCTCCACATCCGGCAGATGATTCCTCTGTCGTCTCAAAAAGCATCCAGGGTGTACAGTCACTGTAGTCATCCGTTCCGCAGAAAGCGGTGACTTTCCATTGATATAGACCGCCGGGAGTTAATCCCTCTATAAAATACCCCAGGTCGTACGTGGTAGCCACTAAGCGATACTCCGGTGTAAATCCAATATGCTCAACTTCTATCAGATAGATAGCCGCCTCTGAAGAAGGCGTCCAGGAAACAACCGCTGTCGTATCATCTACCGTAACCAGAGAGGCTTCGGGAGTGGCGCAGCTATCCATTTCCACTACCATCGAATCCAGCGTCTGGAAGATGAAAGGCTCAGAAAATGCACTGGTATCTCCAGCAGCACATATACTCTGTATCGTAAGAGAGTACGTCTGATTTACCGCAAGATTATCCAGGTGAATCATTGGCTCGAGGACGATCTCATCAAACTCATAATCAATACCCGTATCAGTAGCATTTACGGTCACTCTATATTGAGGAGTGTCGATACCTACGCGATATTGTGGTGTATCGATTTCAGTCCAGGTAATCCAGGCATTGGTTGCGTCCACTGAGTCTAAAGTGATTAGTGTCGGAGGCATGCACTCAACACCCATTGTATCCCCTTCAGTCATGGTACTAAACGCCAGGATTTCAGAATAATCACTATCATTTTCAGTATCACAAATCGACTTTACACGAACCTCATACATGGATGCGACCATCAGTGAGTCAAATGTGACTGTAGTATTACCGGTAGTCAGACTGAGTAGATCCATGCTACCTGAGCTGTCTATCTTACTCAGCATTACCTCATAGCTTTGTGCTTCTTCAGCCTCGTCCCACGACACGGTGGCGCTGTGAATTCCCGCAGTGTCCAAAGTTAGATTTTCAGGTGCCTCACAAATCACCTCGGGAGTATCCACCACGGTTGTATTAAATTCAAACCATTCGCTGAAGGGACTCAATTCAGTGGAGTCACACACACTCTGTACTCTAAATTGGTAGTTCTCCAGCATGTTGAGGCCTGAAACAATGATACTCATCGTTTCACTCTCAAGATTCAGACTCGTTAAAGTACTGGTATCGGTAGAACTTACCTCGATCATATAAGTGGCAGAATCCGGCCCTGTCCAACTCAATTGAGCCGAAGAATCAGAAAGTATCATTGCCGCCAAATTGGCTGGTGTATCGCAGGCAACCATCTCCTCACCCAAGGTAAAGACCAGTGGCTCGGTGAACTCACTCTCTTCATCCTGACAGAGAGTCTGGATGCTTATCTCATAGGTTTCTCCCTGCGTCAAGTTCCTGATTTCCAGGCTATCAGGTATTCCTCCTTCCACTATTAATCCATACTGTGAACTACTGGCAGCGACCTGTACCCGATAGTCTACGGAGTCAGGACCTGACCAACTTATGTAGGCACTTGTCGCCATCATGGACCGTAGCTCGAGGTCTGTCGCCGGATCACAAACGACCACACTGTCCACCATAGTGGGGAACAGCATCCAATCAGAGAAGTCACTGGCATCCAGTGAATCACAAAATGCCCGTACTCTAAATTGATACAAGATCGAATCGACCATAGGTGCGAAGAGATAAACATTCTCGGTGAGGATCGTATCGACTTCGGTCCCAGTGGCAGAATCAAGACCACTGATTTCCAGGGCAAAACTATCAGCCAATGCCGATGCCATCCATGAAAGTTGGTAGAGCGAATCCATGTCAGCAGTAGAGAGATTAAAAGGAGTAGCACAGGTATCCATAACCTCCTCTGTTTCAACGGTAAAAGCAACACTCACTTCATCTGACACTAGAGTATCACAAATGGTCGCAAGGAAGACGATGTACTCGTTACCAACACTTAAGCCCTCGAGGTCAAAGGATGTAGCGGTCACGATATAGGTACTGTCATCTACCAGAGTATCTGTCTCAGATTCAATTCTTAGAGAAAAGCTGGCGGAGTCAAGGCTACTTTGCCATGATGCAACTGCCGAACTATCCGTGATTTCTCCCACTACTAGATCGATAGGCTCAGGACAGGAAGCCTCTTCGATGTCTTCTGTCGTGAAATTTATAAAGATAGGCTCTGAGCTTCCGACCTCACATAATGCTTTCACCATAAACGTATATGAAGTACCCGGAGATAATCCTTCCAGCGATACATTCAGGTCCGTGGTGGTCCAGATCGAGTCGGTTATCGTACTATCCTCTCCAGACAGAGAAACCTCATATCCGGCGGCTGAACCCGTCCATGATAAGGAAGCCATTTCGGTGGTGACCGAATCTACATTAAGATCTGTCGGAGGATCACACTTAGGTACTTCGGTCGTGTCTTCCAGTGTCTGAAACTTGGTCCAGGAAGTGGAGCCACTTGCCGCTCCGTTCACACAAATGGTACGTACCCGGAACTGATACTTTCCACCACGGGAGAGACCACCTATCCGTACCATATTGCTACGGACACTGCGCTCAAAAAAGTACGTAGGTGTACTCCCTTTACTTCGCACCTCTACTTCAAAGTGGTCACTGTACACATCTCCGGACCAGGACAGTAGAGCCTCTTCATCACTAAGATCTAAAACAATCAGGTCAGTGGCTTTGGGGCAGGCTTCCTCGGGCCCCATCCCGGTCGTTTCAAACTTCATCCAGCTTGTAGAGCCACTCGTAATGCCATCCGCACACACCGTGCGCACTCTGAATTTGTACTTGCTGCCTGCCACCAAACCGTTAACACTAACAACGCCAGTGGTAGAACTGGCCTTCCACATGAGCTCAGGAGTACGCCCTGCGTTACGAACTTCCACGATCGCTTCAAGTCCGGGTGAGGATGTCTCCCAGGAAAGATCAGCTCCATGATCACTAAGATTTGTGACAGCAAGGCTGGTGGCCTTATCGCACAATGTCTGAAAACTCCAAACGGATGTGGGTGCCATCAACAGCATTAGAAACCATAGCATGAGTATGCTACGCCATT